>JAZLMR010000064.1:0-15622 GCA_045598785.1 Kiritimatiellia bacterium | reverse complement strand
TGTGAGGCACAGAGGTTTGTTGGGTTTTCCCTGTGTCTCTGTGCCTCTGTGTTTAAAACGACCCAGCCCAACTGTCGTTTTTAGGCTAAATCGCCTTGCCTTTCCTCGCGCGACCATAGCGCCACGCCTTTCTATCGCCCGCCCCGGTGTCACACCTCCAAGAACGCAAGCTGGCCGCTTTTCAAAACCCGATCCCGTCTACAAATCCAAGAACGCAGCAGGCCGTTTTCCGATTCCGGCGTAGCTCGGCCGGCAACTGAAAGACAACACAAAGGCGATTACAAATCTATTGGGCCGAGCGTTGTCAGCCGGATCGGAAAACGGCCTCCTATTGCGTGTCGCGATAGCGACTTGCGTTCCTCCCCATCCTCAACTTCCACTCCAACACCAACTAATTAAAATCGCACCCCACTTTTTAGCCTCAGCGCTACTTGCCTCGCGGACGAATCCTTCCGCTCACAGATGATCGGCCTTGTCCGCCGCCTTGGGCTCCGGCACCGCATGGTGAGCATAGACCGGCAAGCGGTGGCCGTTGCGCTCCCACTCCCAGTAAAACGACTCCAGCCGCGACGCCAGCTGCAGCCAACGCCGCCGAGTTTCAGGAACTCCCGACGATCAGACTTCATTTGTCCATCTTGCCGGTAGTGAAGTAGCGCTCCACCTCTTCCAAGGTGCGACCCTTCGTCTCCGGCAGGAAAAACGCCGCGGTGATGAAGTAGATGACCGTAAAGCCGGCGAGGACGAAGAATACGCTGCCATTGTCGTTCGTCGCGGCGCACCACTTCGGGAACACCGTCGCGATGCCGGCCGAGACGCCCTGGTTGATGATCATCGCAATCGCCATGCCGTTCGCCCGGATGCGCGTAGGCATAAGTTCGGTGAGGGCGAGCCAGACGCAGACGCCCGGCCCGACGGCGTAAAAGCCGATGAACATGAAGAAGAAGACGGTCGCGATGACGCCCGTCGTCATCGACGCGGCAACCCAGCCCTTCGAGATCGCTAGGAAGATCGTGCCGACGCCGCAAAGCCCGAGGATGATGCCCGAGGTGCCGAGCTTGAGGAGGAACTTGCGGCCCTTCTTGTCGACAAGCGCGCAGGCGACCACCGTCATCACGCAGTTCACGATCTTGATGGCGACGTCGGACATGTTCGCAAACGCGCCCTGCATGCCCGTCTTCTGGAAGATCGTCACCGTGTAGTTGAGGACGGAGTTGATGCCCGTCGTCTGATTGCAGGCGAGAATCACCACCGCCAGGATGAACGGCACGACATACTTCTTCTGAAGGAGCGAATCGGTCGCCGCCGCGTTCTTCGCCTGCTCGGCGGCCGCCGCCTCGTCGGCGGCAATCATCTCGGCCAAGATCTCCTTCGCCTTCTCCTCGCCGTTGTTGGCGGCAAGCGAGGCGAGCGCCTCATCCCGGCGACCCTTCTTGTAGAGCCAGCGCGAGGATTCCTTCAGCCGGAACGCGCCGATGAAGAGGACAAACCCGGGGATGCACGAGACGAGGAAGATCAGCTGCCAGGCATGCACCCAGGAGGCAATCTGCGCGGGAGCAATCCAGCTCTTGATCTGCGCGAACGTGACCGCCGCCAGCTCGACGCCATTCTTCGCGGCTTCCGCGTCCACGACGTTCTTGGCATCGCCGAAGCACCAGGCGATCACGACGCCGATGACCGCGACGAACACGAGACCGATCGTGAGGAGGAGCTGGAACATGCCCGTGCCCTTGCCGCGCGAGTCGGCATCCAGGCACTCGGCGAGATACATCGGGACGATCACGCCGAAAAGCCCCGCCGCCGCGCCCTGCAGCGCCCGGCCGGCGACCATCATCCAGAAGTTGCCGCCCTCGAAGAAGCCCGAAGCGCAAATGACGGGAATGGATATCAGGAACAAAAGCGCCGAGGCGACGATCATTTTTTTGCGGCCGAACCTCTCCGCCAGCAGCCCCGCCACCATCGACGACGGCAGCGACCCCCAGAGCGCCATGCCGACAATCCAGCCGATTTCCACTTGGTTGAAAGTCGAGGTGCGCTCGATATACGGCAGCGCCGCGGCAATTACGCCGACATCCACGCCATAGAGAAGCCCGCCCAATCCCGCCATGATCAGCAGGAACTTCGCATAACCTTTAACCGTCATTATTTGTCCTCCTTGTTGATTAAAAACGACACGCGACCGTCGACTACCGACCATCGACGACCGAATCCCCGACCCAGGGCTCGATCTCCGCGAGATACGGGTGGAGCCTATCCTTCTCGCTCAACAGATAGTCGCGCCCGGGCCACGGCCACTTGATGCCGAGCTGAGGATCGTCAAACCGAAGCCCCCGCTCCGACTCCTTGCAGTAGAAATGGTCGCACTTGTAGCTGAAAAGCGTATTGTCCTCCAGAACCACGAAGCCATGCGCAAAGCCACGCGGAATGAAGAACTGCCGTCCGTTCTCGGCGGTCAGCTCGCAACTGACGCTCCGGCCGAAAGTCGGCGATCCGCGGCGGATGTCGACCGCGACGTCCCACACCGCGCCGCGAATCACCCGCACCAGCTTGGCTTGCGAATGCACGCCCGCCTGCCAATGGAGCCCGCGCAAAACCCCGCGGGAAGAGCAGCTTTCGTTGTCCTGCACGAACTTGGCGTCAATACCGGCGCGAACATACCGCTCCTCGTTATAGGTCTCGGCAAAATAGCCGCGAGCATCGCGGAAAATGTCCGGAACGACAATCTTGACATCTGGAATCTCGGTGGCGA
Source organism: Kiritimatiellia bacterium (assembly GCA_045598785.1). Classification (GTDB taxonomy): domain Bacteria; phylum Verrucomicrobiota; class Kiritimatiellia; order RFP12; family UBA1067; genus UBA1067. The sequence goes on along the minus strand of JAZLMR010000064.1, from coordinate 12,876 downwards.
TCACTTGCATGGTTGCACTCCCTGGCCCGATTGCGGCGGACAATCACTTCTGCGGCACCTTGCTGGGGATCGCCGTCTGCAGCTCCTCCAGCTTGCCGTCGATGAGCAGCGCCGCCGCCTGCACCGCCTGCACCTTCGACTCCTTGGCCTTCGCCAGCTGCTTGCGCATGTTCGTCAGCTGGGCGACGATCTTCTTCGCCTCGGCCGCATTCTTGCAGGTGAAGGTCGGCGAACTCCAGGTCTGGACCTTCGCATAAAGCCCGGCCAGTTTTTCAACCTCGGGCATGCTCTTCACCTTCGCGAGCTCCGCTTCGACCAGCTTCTTGGCGGCGGGGAAGTATTTGCCCAGCCGCTGGATTTCGCACAGCGCCTCGACCGGATTCTTCTTCACCGCCAGGCGAATCTTGCGCACCATCTCGCTGCGCGTCTGGTAAATGCCGTCATAGAGTTTTTGCATTTCCTGGGCCTTGTCCGGGTCCTTCGCCAGCGCCGCCGCTTCCGCCTTGACTTGCTTGGCAATCGGCGAGAGTGGCTTCAGGGTGTCGAGCGCCTTGGCAATCATCGGATGAAACCGCGTCTCGTCCGCATAGCCGTAAAACGGCTTCCAACTGCGTTTGGACATCTGCGCGAAGGCCTTGCCGATCGCCCGCCGGACCTCCCCGACCGCCGCTTCGTCGAACTCGCCCTGATAGAGGGCTTCGGTACCGTTAGGCCCCATCACATAGACATAAGGCCGCCGCGCGATCTCCGGCGCACCCACGAACGAAAGCTCTTCGTAGACCGGCGTATCCTGCTCGACGAACACCGAAAGATCCGGGGCCGCCGCCTCGCCCTTCGGCTTGCCGGCAAAGGCCGCATTGATGATCGCCCGGTCCTTGAGCCCGCGATTGACCACGACGAAAAGCACATCCCGCGGCAGCGAGTTGGCCGCGCCATAGCCGTCGTCAGCCCGCAGCGTGGTATAGCCGGCCAGGGGCGCCGCCGCCGCCAGCTGACTTGCAAACTGATCGGTCGCCTCCAGTTCCAGCACGACCGTAACGCGCTGGCGGAAGTCCGAGGTGCAAAGCGGGCGCCCGCAAATGCGGTTCTTGTCGTTGACGCCATCCCAAACCGAATAGCCCTCGACCACCGTCTCCAGCTTCGCCGCGCCCCAAAGCGTGCCCGCCGCCAAAAACCCCAATGCCATCACGCAACGCTTCATACCCTGCTCCTTCGTCATTGATTTTGAAACTTCCAATTCGGATCGATCACCTTTAAGTTCTTTTCATAGAATTCGGCGTCCACCACGCGGCCGTCGGTCAGCGCCTGCCGATAAAGCCGCTCGATCGCCGCCATCATCTTCGCCTGCAACTGGGCGCGATCCGCCGACTCCGCCTCACGGGCCAGCCGCTCGGTCTTGGCAAGGAACCGCGAAGCTGACGGCAACGACGGATCTTGCTCCGGGTCATAGGCCTTTTTGACCTGCTTGCGCAAATTGCCCTTGTCGTCGACGACCGTATCTTCCATGCCGCCCGCCCAGCTGAGATCGGCGATGGTCTTCTCGGGCTTAAGCGCCCGCTCGCGCTCTTCCAAATCCTGCTTCCACTCGATGAGATCGCGCTCCCAAGTCTCAAAATCAATTTTCTGCTGTTCCATGAGCTTGGCCTCGGCGATGACCTTTTCCGACTGCAGGCGCTCGCGCTCCAGCTTGTCGGCTTCCGCCTGTGCGAGCTGCGTGGCCTTCGTCGCCTCGGCCACCGCCTTAGCCTTGGCATCGGCCGCCGCCTGCGCTTCCGCCACGGCCGCCGCCTTGCGCGCCTTGGCCGCCTCGGCCTGATGCTCCGCCGTCAAGGCCTCGGCCTCGCGGGTCTTGCGCTGCTCTTCCGCCTTCGCCCGCTCCGACTCCGCTTCCGCCGCCGAAAACTTGGCCGCTTCCTTGCGTTCGAACGCGGTCACCTTTTCGGCCTCGGCCGCCGCCTTCGCGCTGGCCTGGGCTTCGGCATTTTTCTGCGCCGTGCGCTTTTCCGCTTCGGCCGCCGCCTCCTCGCTGGCCTTGGCCTCGGCATAGGACTGCGCCGCCTTCGCCCGATTGAACGACACGATGACCGCCGCTACGGCCGCCACCACGACGGCCACCGAAACCGATACCCAAGTCAAAGTCTTGTTGTTCACCGTCCCTCTCCCCTGGCTTGACGTTTACACTTCAAAGTCTCCGCCCGCCCCCGCGCAATCCAGGCGAGATCATCGGCCAGCGCCTGCCGCCGATCGGCTTCCAGCCGATCCCAGATCTCGGCCGTAAGTTCCTGCCCTTCGGCGGCAAACTGCGCACGCAGATTCCTAAGCCGCCATTCGCCAGTCGCCAAATGGCGACGCTCATAGTCGTCACGGCTGCGCAAGGCCTCGTCTACCGTCAGGAAAACAAGCTTGCCGTCCTTCTCCGTCGGCACCATCTCGCCCGTCTCCCGATACGCCTCGATGGCGTCCCAGGTGGCGGCGTCCGACGCCTCCTGAACCTCGCGGTCGGCCTTGGTCATTTTCGGTGCCCGCTTCATATTCCGAGTTCCCTTCGCATGACTTTCACTACCGAATCGCTGTAAATCGTCGGCGAACCGTTGCGCGCATAGATCAACTTCTGCTTGAGCCCCGAAGCGTCAAACACCCGCAGTACATCCGCCAGCCGGGCATAGTCGCGCAAATTCGCGACCGACCGCCCGTATCGCCGGCGCACATCCGCCAGCGGCACGTCGTGGCCGCCCGCCAGCACCCGATGCCGAATGCGCGTGGGGAGCATCACCGCCGAAGGCATCCAGAGGTAATAGAGGTGAATCGCATAACCGGCGACCTTGGCGTCCGTCAGCAGTTTCAGATGCCCGCGCCCGGCCAAGGTTGACTCAAAGCCAAAGGAAACCCGGCGCTCAATCAGTTCGGCAATGCGCCGCAAAGTCAGCTTGCCGGCCTTCAGGGCCGAAAGCGCGATGTCGGTCGGCGACAGCCCCTGCGCCATCAGGTCGGGATTGACATATTCAATCGAACCGGCAAATTCCGGCAGATAGTCAAGCGCGAACGTCGACTTGCCCGACCCGTTCGGTCCCGCGACAATATGGCAGATCGGCTTGCTCATTGGAGTGCATCTCCCGCAACCCGAACCACTTGACCGTCGCGAAAAATCGTAATCGGCAACCCCGACGCTACCGCCGTCGCCACCGCCTCCCGACTCGCCGCCGCCGCCGAAGCCTCCAAGGCCGTTCCTCGCGGCAACCGCTGAGTTTCCGCCCCCAGCGCCGGCTTCAGCCGCTCAAACCAAGCCGGCAGCGCCATCCCTTCTACGACCGCGAGGCCCGTATCAACATTCCACGCGGCCAAATAGCGCATCGTCGCTTCGCTGTTATCGAAGAAGAAAGCCCGCGAAAGCTGCGGCAACGCCGCCGGCACTTGGGCCAGCGACTGCGCATAGCGGGAAACCACCTTCTCCGGCGGCACCCCATGGCCGCCCAAGCCGACGCGATTTTCCACCCGACCGAGGTTGATCTCCGGCGTCTCGGTGCCGACAAAATAAAGATAAGTCCGAAAGCCCGCCGCCTGCGCCGCCTTCAAGGCCGCCAGCTTGGAAGGATGTGAAAAAACCGTCTCTTGTGAAAAGCTCATGCGCTGACGCAGATGCTCGGCGGCCAGAAAAGCGGTTAAGAGCGCCACCGTATAGGAATTAACGGCGTCGGGCGTCGCGAAGCGCACACATTCATCTTTGACCGCAATCACCGCATCGCGAAAAAAAGCCTTGACCTGATCGTCATAGGTGGAAGCTTCCGCAAAGGCCTTTAAGGCCGCCGGCTCAACCGCCAGCCGCGGCGCATAAGCCCCCGTCGCCTTCACTTCGGCAAAAATGTCATCGGCATTGAGATAGTCGTAGAAATTGACGGCGTAATCGCGCTCCAACTGCCGCTTGAGCGTCGTCTTGCCCGAGCCGTTGGGGCCGGCCAACAATCTAAACCGCCGCGTCACGCCTTTTTCACCTTATTCCACTTGCTCACCGGCCTTTTTCTCCGCGTCCAGCCGCGCGCGTTCGTTCTCGGCCCGGACCGCCTCCTCGCCGGCCTTCAGCTCCGCTTCGGCCGCGCCGAGCTTCTTGGTGCGAATCTCCGCCGCCAACTTTTTAAGCTCTTCCTGGCTCTGGTCATCCAGCATCTTTTCCTCCAGCTCTTCCCGCTGCTCCGCCTCCAGCTCTTCCTTATGCATCTTAAGCCACAAGTCGCGCTCCTCCTTAGAGAGCGCTTGGAGCTTCTTGGCGCGTTCGACCTTCGCCTTTTCAATGGCGAGCTTAGTCTGCCGCTCTTCGTCCTGTTTCTTCCACTCTTCCTTGAAGCGACGCAACTGCTCTTTCTTGGCGACCGGATCGGCCAGGTTGGAAGCCGACCAACCATGGTCATCCCAAGCCCGAACATCCGAAATCGCCCGCTTGCGCCGCAACGCCTCCGCCTGCGCCGCTTCTGCGTCGTTGAGCACATAAGGGGTCATGAACACCAAAAGCTCCTTGCGGCTTTCCGTTTGGTTAACACTGCCGAACAGCCACTTGCCGACAAACGGAATGTCTTTCAGAATCGGAATCCCAGTCTCCTTCTCCGAGGTGTAGGTCTCCGTCAATCCACCGAGCACTACCGTCTGCATGTTATCAAGCAGGATATCCGCCGACATCTTACGTGAGAGCGCAGTATCGATAGTCTCCTTGGAAGGCACACCGTTGTCGCCGCTGACGAGCACCGTCTGCCCCGCCCCGAGCTGCGAATACTCCTCCTCAACTTCCAACATCACTGTGCCATTGGGATTGATTTTCGGCGTCACCTTGATCTTAATACCGATGTCCTTGTCCGAATAGTTATAGGTCGTCGAACTATAATAGCCACCATTGCCGGAGGACGACGAACCGCTATAAAACTTGCGCGATTCCGTGGCTTCAATGTTCGCCTCCTTGTTGTCGACCGTCATCACTACTGGCGAAGCGATGTACTTGGCGTGCGAATCCGACTTCGAAGCCTGAATAATCGCGCTAAGATTCAGCGCATCCGACTTAAGAAACAGATTGATGCCCGACCCCGCCGGCGTAAGCAACTTGGCCGCATCCTCGGCATTGGTAACCGTACCCAGAATAGTATTCAGCGTGTTGGCACCGTCGCCACCACCGCCGCCAAGCATGGACTTATAAGCATCGTCACCATTCCAAAGCTTATTCTTCACGAGACCAACTTCAGGATCATCGGAAACAAAACGCCCGTTTCGCACCCAGTCAACGCCGGTCTTAAGATCGTCGCCCAACGTAACTTCAATGATGGCCGTCTCAATCAGCACCTGCGAAAGCTTGATGTCCATCGACTCGATGATCTGCTCGATGGTGGGCACCAGTTCCTTGTTGGTCATCACCACGATGCCGTTGATGCGCTTGTCGGAGAGGACGGTCGTGTTGTCTTTCGTCAGCTCGCCCGCCTTGGCCTCGCCCGTCCGCTGGTTCGCCGGCGCCTTGGTTTTGTTCGCCGAGTTATCGCGCGTCAAATTCCCGCCGCTGCCCTGCTTCGAGTTCTGGTTCTGATTGGCCTTGCCGCTGTTCTTAGAAGCCGACGAGTTGCCGATCAGGTCATTGATCATGTTCGAGACATCTTCGGAATCGGCATACTTGAGCCGATAGACCTTGACGACCGTATCCGGCGTCGTCTCGACGTCCAAGGCCTCGATCACCTTATCGAAGAAATCCATGTTCGCCCGCTGGGTGACGAAAATGAGCTTGTTGGAACGCTCGTTCGGCACGATCGTCACCTTGCCGCGGATCATGCCGCGGTCGGCATCGGAAACCGTCATCACCAGCGACTCGTTGTTGGCCGGCGTCTCCGGCTCCTTGCGGTTCCGCCCCAGCAGCCGGCTCGTCGGCCGCTCGGGCTGCCTCTGGGTCTGCGTCACCTTGCCGTCCTTCTCCTGCTCCTTCATCGACTCTTCGACGATCTTCTGGATGGCCTCCATGATCTCCGCCGCGCTCGCATACTTGATCTGGCGGACATACACGTTTTCCAAGACCGGCGTCGCCACGTCAATCAGCTTCGCGATTTCCAGCATCCGGTTGATGTTCTGCTCGGTATCGGTGACGAGAATCGAATTGGTGCGCTCAAAGACCAGCAGGATGCCGCTGTTGGACTTGAAGCCCTCCAGCGCCTTCTGCGCCTCTTCGGTGCCGATGTTCTTGAAGGGAATCATCATCGACACCACCCGACCGGAATCGTTCAGTTTCGCCTCGGCGTCGAGAATGAGCGGAATGCCCTCCTTGCGCACTTCCTTGCGGGGCAAGGCGCGAATGAAGCTCTCCCCGTAGGGTTCGAGGTGGATCTGGTTCATTTCGAGAATGGTCTCGATCGCCTCCAGATATTCCTCGTCGGTCAGCTTCTGCCCCGCCCGCGACTTGAGCGTAATCGTCGCATTCGGGCAGTTCGGATCTTTCAGAATCGTCTTCTTAACCCGCTCGCCGTAGACCTGCAGCACCACGTCGACCGGCGCGCCTTCCCAATTGAGCGTCGAAGGGTCGTCGCTCGCCGCGGTAGCCGCATTCGCCGCCGCGGCATTCGGCATCCGCTGACCAGCGGGGGTCGCCCGCGACCGCGGCAGACCCTGTGCCAGCACACTGCCGGCAACCCCGGCCACAACCATCAGCATCAAAAGCTGGTTTCTCATCGTCACTCTCCTCACTGTTCGCGCATATAAGCGCATTTAAGGGTAAAACTGCCGCGCAGATACCCCTTTTTCGAACTCGGCTTGAAATTAAGCTGCCCGATGTCGAACATGCCGCTGTCAGTATTCTCCAACTCGTACATGAACTTCACCAGTGCCTCCAGCGAACCCTCCCAGCTGCGCACCTCGATCGGCAGCTCCAGCACTTCGCCGACCTCGATTTCCTGGCCGGCCTGACGCTGCGAGATCTGAACGCGGTTCTTCGTCGCCATATCATCCATCTTCTGCAGCCAAGTCGTATCGGTCGCCTTGCCGGCCTCAAAGGTCGGCATCGCCGCCTTTTCCGATTCGTAGGCATCGGTCCACCGCTGACGCTCGGCGATGAGCTCGCACTCCGCCTGATAAGTCGCCTTCGCCCGCCGGTAATTGCGCATCGCCTTTTCCCAGGCCGATTGCGCCGACAAGAACCACAGCGCCGCGGCAATCGCATAGAGAACCACCACCCCGACTACCGCCAGGAGCGCCTTCTCCCTAAGCCCGGCCGCGTTCATTGCTCCTCCTTCGCTTCATAGGTCAGTTCCAGGTCGAACTTCTGCTTGCCGCCCCTGCCCGCCGAAGGCCCGATCAGATTGACGACTTGAAAGACCCGCTCCGAATCTTCGCCCTCGCCCTCGTAGGCGAGCGCATCCATCCGGTTCTTAAGCTCGTAAACCGAATTGGCCGTATCCGCCTCGCCCGAAATTCTGACGCCCTCTTCGCGCTTGAAATTCCAGTTGTTAAGGGTAATGTCTTCCGGCAGACTCTCGGACACCGCGCGCATGATTTCCAGGGCGCCGCGAGAATGATCCGAATACTTCTGGACCACCTTCACCTTGTCCTGCATCTCCTTGACGGCTCGATACTGCCGACTGTGCTGCTTCGACATCGACTTCTGGCGGCTGGTCATGAAATCATAGCCCGCCGGCACGCCGAAGAGCACCGCGATAATCAACAGCCAGATGCCGCCGGCAATCGCCAGATAGCGCGTCAACCTGGCCTTGAAGCGCGTTTCCGCCAGCATTTCCGCCCACGAAGCCGGCAAGGCGTTGAAGGCGTCAGGATCCTGCGAACGCTCGGCCACGCCCACGAGCGCCGCATCGGCGCCCACCGTAAGCTCGCGCACGTTCGCCAGCCCCGCCAGTTCCTCGCCGGGCACTTCAACCAGCCCCTCGACCGAGTCCGCCGTCACCACCACGATTTCCGCCAAGGGCTTGGCCCCGCCAAAATCCTCCGCCTCCAACAGGCACATCATCAGCTCGCGACGCAGATCCGAAGCATCGGTCAGCGCGCGGATCGCCATCGGCAGGCCGCCGTCCAGCACCACCAGCGAAAGCCCGTCCAACTCGCGCATGATCACCACTCGCCGCGCCGACGACTCGCCCAACTGGCCCCAAATTCCGCGCAGTTGCCCCAGCGCCAGCGCATCGACACGGGTCACGCTGAGCTTTTGCGCGTCCAACGCCTCGCCAATGTCATCAGCCGCGCTCTCCGGCAAAGCGGCCGCCAACACCAGCCTACTGCCGTCATCGGCCGCCTGCACCAATTCACAGCTCACGGTCAGGGGCTCGTCGGGGAACGGATTGATCGTCTGCAGAATCGGCTGCGCCACCGCTACCGGATCCTGCTCGGCCGGCACCCGCACCAGCTTGACGAGGAGTCGCGAAAGCGGCAATGCCAGCACCGCCTCGCGCCCGGCATCGCCAAACGCCAATACGCGCAAACTGCCGCCTTCAAAGGCGGCGACTTGGACTTCCTTCTGCATTAAGGTAAATTATAGCAAAAAAGCCGAATGTATTGGCTAGTTTTCCACTACTGTAACTGCCAGCGGAGGGAACTGCTGCGACCTTACCGCCCCCGACGGCATCACCACCTTGACTTCCTGCGCTTCCGGCGTATGGTTGACCGCCACCAGCGCCGTCCGCCGGCCGTCCGCCGTGCGCCACCAGGCGCCGACCACCGCCGGCATTTCGCAGGCATAAGTCGCCGGCTTGGTCGGGTTCTCGAACTGCGGCCACTTGACCGCGCGCTTCGCAACCGGGCCCTCGGTCTTCAGTTCGCCCACCAGCTCGCCGTAGCAAATGAGCTCACGGTATTTGACCCGCGCCTCGCCGAGCTTTAGCATCCAGTCCGAATGCCCGGCCTTCCCCTCGCCGAAAACCGGACCTTCCCGCATCCAGCCCGGCTGCAGGCCCCAGACAAACTGCCGCGCCTGATAGGCCCGGAAGCCGTCCAAGTCGGCATTGACATTGAGGGGCGTGCCGAAATAAGAGGCGTAATCGGAATATACCGCCAGATAAAACGGCAGCACGTTGTCGGCCGTCGGCACCGCCACCAGAAAGCCGTCGACAATGTCAATCCAATGCTCGTTCAGGCCTTCGGTGGTGATCGGAATATCCGGATGCGCCGCGCGGAAAGTGGAGATGATGTCGTGATAGCCGGCCTGATACCAGGTGCCGCCGCCGACCGGATGCGGATGCCCGGCGGCAAAACACGGCCGCGGATGCTGGAGGCCGAGCTCGTCCAGATAGATCATGTTCGCGCCCAATTCCGTGACCGCGCGATCCAGGAAGGTGTTGACCGCCTCCTTCCAGAACGGTACCGAAGGGCACATCAGCGCCAACGGATGATAACTCGGATCGAAGCGCTCGGTATGCGCCTCGCCGCTTTCGATATGACACGCCCCCTTTTCGGCAAAGAGCCGATAGCCGATGGTCGTCGTGTCCCAGCGCAGGACATTCATGTACGGCATAATGCGGTAGCCGAAGCTCCTGGCGGCATCGAAGACATTGGTCGCCCCCTTCTTGGCCGGGAAGTAATCGGGGTAGCCGGCGTTGAACCGATTCCAGTGCCAGCCATACCAATGGCAGCCGACCTTCAGATTCGGCCACCGCTTCGCCACCTCGCGAATGCCCGCCACCGCCTCCGCAGGCTGCGCCTCGTTCCAGGTGCAAGGCCGGAACCACAGCGCCAGTTCCGCCAGCTCGCGCGAAGCCGGCTCGCGATAAAGCTTCTTGCCCTTGGCGCACCAGACCTGATTGGTCGCCCAAGTGCGATACTGCTTGGCCGCCGTCAGCCAATCGCCCTTAAAGACGCCGACGGCGACCGGAAAGCCCGGATCGGCGACCTTGCCCGGCACCCCGGCGTATTCGGGCGGCGTATAGAACGCGAGGTTCTGCTCGCCCTCCAGAAACATCTTGGTCATTTCCCCGCGGCCGTTGCGGGCCGAGACCAGCAGTCCCGCCCCGTCGGGCTTGATATAGGCGGCGACCAGGGGACTGCCCTGGCTGAAATACTTGCTCCGCGCCCGCGCACCCGTACCGACATAATTCGGCCACCGCCGCCAGCCAAGATAGCCGCCCGGCTCCAGAAATTCCGCCTCGCCGTTCTTGGTGATGCCGCGCAAAGTCGGATAGATGGTGAAATAGGTGCCCCAGACTCGGCTGCGGTTCTCCACCCGAATGCGCCACAACGACTCCATCGCGCCCGGCGCCAGCGTCACCTCAGCGATGACGTCCAGTTCGCCCTCGCGTAGCTTCACGCCGCTAAAGGTAAACCGAAGACCGTCGGCGATCTGCTCCACCTGGCGACTGCGGGCCGAATCGCAGTTGGAAACCGTATAATGCCGACGCTTGCCCTTATCGTCGAGCCCCGAAAGCTCCACCGCCCACAGGTCGGTCTTGGCATTCATCCAATGCTTGCTCCACGACTGATTGCCGGGGTTGATGAAAGCGGCGTCGCCGGCGATTTTATTGACGATGCCCGTGATGCCAAAGCCCGATTCCGCGTCGGCAAACAGCAACTTGAGATTTTCGTTTTCCAGCGTAATCGCATGGGCCGACCCGACCACTGCCGCACTGACCGCGAGCAACGCACCGCCCAAGATTCCCCGTAATTTCATAAGCGGAATTATAGGGCTTTTCCCGCCACCTTGTCAATTATCAACCCACTGTGCCCCTGGGGTCACCCTTGCCGACACTATTTTCCGGGGCCGATCGCGCTACCAATCCCGGCCCAGCAGCCGTGCCTTCGAGGGTCAGACCTTCAATCCCGCCTGAACCAGTGTTCCGTACGGTTGCAGTTCAGGGTGTTCAGATAGCGGATTTCCGAAAACGCCCGAAACGGCGTCTCCATCGCAATGCCTTCGTCGCGCACGATCAGCCGGACAAAGTCCGGTTTGGCCAGCGAGACGAAATACTCCACGTAGGGACGTCTGGCGGCATTCTTCTCAATCGCGGCCAGTCCGTTCTCCTCGACCGAATACATGACGCGATTGACGACGATGTCGTCGACGCCGCCCTCGCGCAGGAAATCCGCGATGCGGTCGCGCGCGGCGACCAGTGACTCGCGGTTCAGCCGGATCGCGAAGTTGACCGCCGCGCCGTCACGGGCGACCAGCCACGGGAAACGGTCGCGCCCGTAGGCAAGGCGCACGAACAGAAATGGATAGGCCGCGGCCGCCGCGTAACCGACGACCGTGCCGATCCAGAGTCCGCCGAAGCCGAACAAGCCACCGAACAGGAGCGCAAAGAGGCACGAGAGGACAAAGTCCTTCAGGATCGTCACCGAGACCGCGAGCTTCACGTGCCCGACGACGAGATAATGCGTGTTGGCCATCATGAGAAAGCCCATGAACGGCATCGCGAACGCAAGCGAACGAACCACGCCCGCGGCCTGCGGCAGAAGCGTCTCCGCCTCGCCGCGGAAGCCGTAGGCCGTCGCAATCGGCGAAGCGAACACGAGCAGCACAAGGCCGACCAGCACGCCCTCCCCGGCCGCGACCAGCGCGGAATGCGTCGCAAGCTCCCGCAACGCCGGACTGTTCCTCTCGCCCGCATACATCCCGCCGAGCGGAATGAGCGCCTCGCCCACGCCGTCGAAGACGATGGAAAACTGGACGACGCTCACGCCCAGCGCCACGACGGCCAGAAGCTCCTCACCGAAACGCATCACCGTGAACCGATTCACGATGAGAGCCAGGAGTCCCCAGCAGAGGTAGATCGTCGCGTCCGGAGCCGAACGCAGAACTGTCCTGCCAAGATCCCGCAAGGAGAAATACCGGACGAACTTCAGGTGGTTGTTCCGCCGGAGGAAATGCAGGGACGAAACCGCAAGGACCATCACGATCGTCAGCGCCGTGCCGCCGGAAATGCCGCCGGCGTGTCCGGAGAGAAAAGTGAAAAGGACCGAGAACAGCAAGGTTCCGCCGACATAGCAGCCGCCCGCACACATCGCGACCGTGCCGTCGCCGTCCGCATAGACCATCGCCATGACCAGGAGAAGCGCGGGCGTGAGCCCCATCGAGACCGCCTGCCAGCGCCAATAGGACGCCGCCTCCGCGCGAATCGCGCCGGTGATGCCGTTGAAGTCCATGAACAGCTCGCCGCCGAAAAACATCGCCAGGAAGATGAGCGCGCCGAGCCCCAGCGCCAGATACGCGCTCTGGCTCCAGACTCCGGCCGCGCGGCGCTCGTCGAATTCGCCCATCGCCTGCGCGAAGACGAGTCCGGCGCCGACGGAGATCAGCGAACCGAGGAAGCTCGCGACCGCGAATGCGGGCGTGCAGACGTTAACGCCGGCGAGACCCTCCTTGCCGAGCAGGTTGCCGGCGACCAGCGACCCCGAGAGCATCACGATGAAGTTGACCGCCATCGAGACGGTCGCGACGCCAAGCATCGCGTTGAACTTGCGCCTGACGAAAGAGACGGTCTTCATAACCGCTTGCGGATGTGTCTTTCAAATGCTTCAGCAATGAAATTCATAACGCTGTCGGCCGATTTCGGCTAAGGAGGTCGGTAGTGCCAATCTTCATGAGGGGTATTATATCAAAATCATCCGCCGCGTCAGGCAAAAGGTGTGATTGCTTGCCTGTTGAACCGTTTGGGTGCTGGAACGCAATCGGCTTGCGCCGAAATCAATAGTTGGAACGCAATCGGCTTGCGCCGAACGCGAGAAGAGACCGTTTTCCGATCCGGCTGACAACGCCCGCGCCTTTGGCTACAATCTTGCATCGTAATTGCCAGACATTGGTGCGCGGGCTACGCCGGAATCGAAAAACGGTCAACTTGCGTTCTTGTGTGAGGCACAGAGGTTTGTTGGGTTTTCCCTGTGTCTCTGTGCCTCTGTGTTTAAAACGACCCAGCCCAACTGTCGTTTTTA
>JAZLMR010000063.1:0-8075 GCA_045598785.1 Kiritimatiellia bacterium | reverse complement strand
GAATCCTGATTTTCCCGTTCATGAGATGTGCTTGCTCCAGAGTTGGACGAGCATATCATCTCAAAAATCGCCTCTTTTGTCAAGTGCGGGCGGGAATCCAATAATGACGCGGCGGATTGAGATTGAAATTAATCACCATGGATATCGGACCGCCCGTCGTCTTTATGGTTGGAAATGCACGAGAAATTTAATATAATCATTCAGGATTTGACAAACAAACCAAAAAGGGTTGAGCAATGAACACCATGAAATTCGTCAGGGCTTCAGGTTGGGGCGTGGCGTTGTTGGTCGCAGGAATGGCGGCCTCGGTTTCGGCGGCGGTGCCGACGGTAACGACTAACGGCCAGCAGGTGGTGGTGACGGGCTCCGGCACCTTGACGGAGCCGTTTCTGGCGCCGGCGGTCGATACGGTGAAGTTCAATGGCTCGGGGGCCATAACCTATTCGCCGATCACACCCTCCACTTACGCCGGCGGCACCGAAATCGTGCAGAGTCAAGTCAAGGTGCAGGCCGAGCATAACGAGGCCTTCGGCACCGGTGCGATTGCCCTGGGCACGGAGGCGAAGGCGGCGCTCCTGGCGTGGGACCGCGATCTCGTCTTTGACAACAAGATCGTCTTCGGGCAGAACAACACCTATGTCGCCGGCTATACCGAATACAGCACGGTGGGCCGGGGGAAGATTACCTTGAAGTCGGTCGGCACGCCGGCGGATGCGGCCGCGCATGCGATTCGAATCGGTCGCGAAGGCGCGAACTCGCAGTCGCGCGCGGTGCTGGCGCTGACGGGGGCGGATTCGGAGGCGATCAGCGAAGTCCGGCTCAGCGGTTCGGTGGAGCTGACGCTGGACGGCGGCACCTTGCGTGCGCGCAGCGATGCGAAGTCGCCGTTCTTCTCGCAGTTTGTCGCCGGCGAGTCCGCGGTGACGGTGACCAAGCGCGGTTTCGCGATGGAAGTGGTCGAGGGCGGCGCGGTGGAGCTCGGCCAGCCGCTCCTCTTCGAGTATGGCGAGCGGACGAATGTGGTCGAGACGCTGACGCCGGACAACCACACTTTTGAGAACGGCAGCACGGGTTGGACGATCACGCCGGGCCTGGACGACCGCACCGGGGTGCTGACGGCGACGAGTTCCGATCCCTTCAGCAGCAATGGCGCCTATCCGCCGCCGGGCGACGATCTCCATTATGTGATGCTGCGGCGCGCCGCCAAGGTGTCGCGGACGATTCAATTTCCGACGGCGGGCTATTGGCGCGTCGTTTACTGGCGCGGCGGGCGCTTGAATTATTCCAACGACATGAAGGTGACGGTGACGCTGGGCGACGTGGTGCTCCAGGAATTGCCGGGTCGGGCGGAGTGCGAATTCGCCGAGCAGCAGACGGAGCCCGCGCAGTTCGAAGCCGGTCAGGACTACCTGCTGACGATTGCGGCGAGCGAGAGCGGCGGCAATGCGCATTCGGTGAACGTCGACTGCATCAGCTTCGAGCGGGTCGAAGTCGAAAACTTTACGGGTCCGCTGACGAAGACCGGCGGCGGCACTTGGGAGCTTCGGCAGCAGGACCTCTTGAGCGGCGAGCTGAAGGTCGACGCGGGGCAGGTCCGGCTGGGCGATTTGACGGTGGACGGCGGCACGGCCATTCAGGTGGCGTCCGGGGCGGAGCTTAAGACCCGGAACGTGATGCTGGCGGAGGCGAGTTCGGTTACGGTGGCGGCCGGCGGCACCTGGTGCCTGGCGGACACCGACGAGAGCATCCTGGTCAACGGCGACTTTGAGCAGCAGCAGTACAATTTCCAGGCTGTCACGCCGACGGGCTGGACGCTGACGCGGGAAGTGACGCCGCGCAACGAAGGCAGCGGGCTCGTTCATGTCGGGGACGCGGTGCTGGGCGGCATGTTGCCGGCGGAAGGCAACGAGGCGGCGTATCTCCGCGAGCTGACCACGCTGTCGCAAGTCTTTACGGTGCCGGAATCGGAGGCGGGGAATTATCGGCTTTCGTTCGCCCGTGCGAGCCGCGGCGGCGGCTATCCCAGCCAGGCGATGCCGGTCGAGGTCTATGTCGACGGGGAACTGGTGGGTTCTTCGCCCGGGCAGGCGGCGGGAGCGCAGCTCTTCGAGCGTTATGCCTTTGAAGTCGAGCTGACCGGCGGCGAGCATACGCTGAGCCTGCGGGTCGGTACGGTCGATAAGCCGATACAGGGGCAGATGGTGTTCGTCGACGACGTGCGGCTCAATCGGATCACTCCGATGGGCGAGGTCACGAGTGCGGTGGCGCTGAACGCGGGGGCGACGCTGCGGCTGGAGAATGCCTGTCCGTGTCGGCTCCTCAACCTGACCGTCGACGGCGAGCCGGTCGCCGGGGGCGCGGCCGAACTCCGAGCGCGCGGCATTGCGGTCACCGGGTCCGGTTCGCTTCGCGTGGGGCCGCGGGGCGGCATGGTAATCATCTTGCGCTGAGCCGACAATGCGTCGAGTTGCGTTTTTTATCGGGCTGCTGCCGTTCGTCGGCGGGGCGGCGGGCGTGGTCGACCTTCAGTTGAAGGCGGCTGAAGTTTCCAATTACGAGCGGCGCACCCAGATTGCGCTGGGCGCCGATGCCTTTACGGTGTCGCTGAGTCCGACGGCCCGGGCCAATGAATGCACGGCCTGGGGCGTCTGCACCTGTCGGCTGCCGTTGCGGTCGGGCGCGATGCGGTGGACCTTGGACTTCGAGATCCGTGCGGTGCGCGAATGGTATCGGGTCGCGACTTCGCCGCATTGGCAGAATGCGGTCAAGTTCTACGCAGACGACGGTCAGCTGCTGGGCAGTGAGGCGCTGGAAATCGAATTTGCGCCGCGCGGCTTCATCCCGTTCCGCTTCAGCGGCGCGATTCCGGCGCGGGCGGCGACGGTGACGGTGCAGTTCGGCATTGACTCGAACCCGCCGATTCGCGCCGGCGAGCCGGTGGAGGTGCGGGGGTTGAAGCTTATGACCTATGCCGCCGGCGAGGCGGTGCCCGAACCGCTGGCGCCGGACTGCCAGCCGCCGCTGGTGCGGAGCCGGCTCGTCTCGCCGGTTGCGAGCGGCCCGGTCACCGTTGTTTATGAATTGGAAGAGCAGACCGCCGTCGACTGGTCGCAGGTCGGCGTGCTGAATCTCGACACGGGCGCGCAGCTGCCGTTCGACCATGACGCAACGACGCTGACGCTGCGGCAGACCGACTGGGCGGCGGGCGTCCATCGGCTGCAGATTTCGGTGGCGGACACCTTGGGGCAGACCGGGGTCGCGCACAAGGTGCTGTGGGTGGGTGAACGGCCGCAGCCGCGGCGCTTCACCTTGCGCGACGACGGCGTGACGCTGATCGACGCTCAGCCGTTCTTCCCCATCGGCATCTTCGGCATCAGTCGGCAGGAGCGCAATCATTACGACTATGACCTCGCCATCGAAGAGCTGCAGGCGGCCGGGATGAATCTGGGGCATTCGTACCGCGACTGGAAGAGCCGCGAGTTCATGGCCAGCGCCGCGCGGAAGGGCTTTTGGCTTTGGACCAACGGCAAGCCGGCCCTGCAGGGCGACGAATGGTTCCTGGACCTGGCGCGGCAGGAACCGGCCAACCTCGCCTGGTACATTGGCGACGACACTTCGCTCAACACCTTGCCGCAGCAGCTCCTGGATCGCGACGAGGCCTGCCGGACGCTGGACGGGACGCGCCTTACCTGTCATGCCGACGGCGTCGGGGCGGCGCGGGCCAAGTCCAATTTGCAGGACTATGTCAATTTCGCCGATGTCTTCATGCCCGAGATCTATCCGTTTGACGGCCATCACGACGAGCGCAGCGTTGCCGAAGTCGTTCGCGACATGGACCGTTGCTTTGCCGATTACGCCAAGTTCGGCCGACCCGGGCGGCCGCGGGCGGTCTGGCCGATTCTGCAGTGCTTTGACGGCATGAGCTGGAAGCGCTATCCGACGGCGGAAGAGATGTACGCCACCAGCTTTGCCGCCGTCATTCACGGCGGGCAGGGCATCACCTGGTTCATGTACGGGGGCGAGCGGAATGCGGGTAGCCGCTATTCGGGCATGTTCCGCACGGAAGCCGACTGGGCGGCGATGACGAATATCACCCGCCGGCTTGCTTCGCTGGCGCCGGTCCTGCGGGAGCGCACGCCGCGGCAGCCCGCCGCGCCGGTGGTGCTGTCGGGCCCGGAACTGGATCCGCTCCAGCAGCCGGCGGTGACCGCGCTCGTCAAGACTTATGGCGGCCACACCTATGTGCTGGCGGTGAATGCCGCGACGGCGACCGTGCGCGCGCGGCTGACCGTTGACGGGCCGGACGGCATCGGCAAGGTGGCCTGGGAGCATCGGGAAGTGCGGCTTAAGCGCGGCAAGTTCGAAGATGAGTTTGCGCCGCTAGCGGTGCATGTCTATCGGTTTTGAGGAGGTTGGCGATGAGTAAGGCGTGGATGAGTCTGGCTTTGGCCATGACGGGGCTCAAACTGGCGGCGGCACCGGTGACTTTCGCGGCTGTCGACGAGACAGAAGGCGCATCGGTCAAGAACTGTGCGCCGGACATCGTGGCCTTGGGTCTGGCGGGCGAGTCGGAGGTGTCGTCGGAATATCGGCGGCTTACGGCGGAAAAGTATGCGGTCGCCAAACTGCCGGCGAGTGCCGCCTTGAAACAGGCGATTCTCTACCGGGGCAGTCGCTGGACGGAGGTGGCGAGCGGCGCTCATCAGTTTGGCCACGCGGACGAAGGCTTTTCCTGGGCGGTGCTGGAGGAAAAGTCGAGCGGCGACAAGGTGCTGGCGTTCGTCGTGCGGGCGGCGGCGGACATGGCGGCGGCGGACGCGGTTCGCCAGGAGCGGCTGCGGCAACTGCATCGGGCCGTCGATGCCATGGCCCAGTCGCACGGCGCGGCGATTGTCGGCGGCGGGCACTTCGGTCCCTACGGCGATTCGCCGGCGATTTGCCAGTTGCAGGCGGCGGGCTGGCTTGACGCCCAGCAGGCGGAGCCGACGGCGGAAGTGACTCCGACCTTGACGCGCATCTTCTTTGATCCGCGGCGGATCGAGTCTTATGAATTCCGCTTGGGGCGGCCGGCGGCGGCGAAGCCGGAAACGGATTTGCGTCCGGCGATCTTCACCTTTCGGCTGCATGCGGAACGCGCCTGGGCGCCGCCTGCGACCGGCGTTCGCCCGACGGCGGCGAAGTGGCTTCAGCGAATCGCCGCGGGTGAATTTGACGATGCGGACCCGGCGGGCGAAATCGAGTATCGGCCGGCCGACGAGGGAACGGTCGTCGACATCATGGTCGATACGCGGGCGGTCCTGGAGGCGCTGCGCTACCGGCGGCCGGAGCTGAAGGTCGCGCTGCGGCCGCTGGCGACGAAGGACGCGGCGCGCGCCCAGGCGGCCAATGCCGAATTGGTCAAGTTTGCCGATGGCCGGCGGGTGCGGGCGATGGGGTTCGCGCCGAGTTATCCCAAGACCTATGCGCGCACCGACGTTTCGGGCTCGCGCGGCAAGTGGTGGTGGGTCGACCGGCTGCGGGCCAACCGCGATCGCATTGCCCGCGAGGGCGGCGAATACGACGTGGTGATGCTCGGCGATTCGGTTACGCATTTCTGGCACGACTTCGACTACTGGACGGGGGCGCGGCCGGTATGGGAGCGGATGCAGCAGGAGCTCAGGTTGCTGAATCTCGGCTATGGCGGCGACAATACGCGCAATTTGCGCTGGCGGCTGCGGCACGGCGAACTGGACGGGTATCGGACCAAAGTCTTCCAGCTGCTGATCGGGGCCAACAACTATCGGGATCGGCCGGAGGTGACGGCCAAGGAAATCGGCGAGATTGTCCAGTTGCTGCGCGAGCGTCACCCGGAGGCGAAGATCGCGCTGATGGCGTTGTTGCCGCGCGACGACCGGCCGGAGTTCCATGCGCTCAACCTGCAGGTGAATGCGCTCATTCGGAAATACGCCGACGGCCGGACCGTGTTCTTCCTGGACATCGGCCAGGTCTTCCTGGGCCCCGACGGGCATTTCAAGCCGGGCCTCAGCCCTGACAACGACAAGTTGCACTTGCGCGGCTGGGGCTATGAACTCTGGTGGCAGCAGGTGGCGCCGACCTATCGCCGGTGGTGCTCGCTGCTGCCCGGCTACGAGCAGGCGAAAATCGTGTGCGCGAAGCCCAGCGGCTGGAAGTTCGCGACGACGAGCCGCGAGCCGGAGCCGGGGGTGGTCGAGCTGGACATCGAGCTTAAGTCGCCCGTTGCCGCACCGCCGCCGGCCTTTGACCTGGAGTACGAGCTGCCGGGCGTCGGCGCGGACCACGTCTGGTCGGCGTTTGACGACCGCTATATGCTTTATGCCAGCGGCTTCGACGGCCGCACCCGCTATACTTCGCAGCTCGCCTATCAGACGCCGGTCCTGACGGTCTTCGGCGACGAGGGCAGCAACGTGCTGGCGGTCGCCTGCTCGGAGGCGCTTCGCAAGGTGCGCTTCGGCGTCGGCATCAGCGAGCGCACCTGCACCCTGCAGGGGACGTTTCAGTTCTTTACCGAAGCGGAGCCGGCGACCAACGCCTATCGGCTGTCGGTGCGCCTGGATCGCCGCCGGAACTTCTGGGCCACGGCGGTGACGGCGGCCTCGGACTGGGTGATGGCCGTCAACGGCTTCCGTCCGTGTGCCGTGCCCGAGGCGGCGTTTGACCCGCTTTATTCGACCTGGTATGCCTACTGGCAGGACGTGGATGCCGCCGAACTGGAGCGGGAGTTTCCGCTGGCGGCCGCGCTTGGAATGCGCACGGCCATCCTCGACGACGGCTGGCAGAAGGTGCAGTCGGCGTCGTGGTATTCGGCGACGGGCGACTGGTTGCCGGTCAAGTCGCGCTTCCCGGATCTGAAGGCGCATGTGGCGAAGGCGCATGCGGCGGGACTCAAGTACATGTTGTGGCTTTCGGTGCCGTATGTCGGCGACGAGGCGGCGGCGTGGAAGCGTTTTGAGGGTAAGTTTCTGCGCGTCAAGGGTGCCGAGTCGCCGGGTCGGGTAGGGGTGCTCGATCCGCGTTTCCCCGAGGTGCGCGAATATCTCCTTCAGACTTACGAGCGCGTGGTGCGGGACTGGGGCTTCGACGGGCTCAAGTTGGATTTCATCGACCA
This sequence comes from Kiritimatiellia bacterium, assembly GCA_045598785.1. Taxonomy (GTDB): domain Bacteria; phylum Verrucomicrobiota; class Kiritimatiellia; order RFP12; family UBA1067; genus UBA1067. Next base: position 949 of record JAZLMR010000063.1, on the reverse strand, counting down.
GTTTGTGATTGAAGGCGAAGATCCGGCGGTGGCCGAAGCCTATCGCGGCCGCGACTATCGTTCGCTGCCGGAGGCGGTGGATCGGCTGATGCGCGAGGTGGTGGCGCGGCTGACGGCGATTCGCCCGGAGGTGCTGATCGAATTCCGGCAGCATTACATGGGGCCGGCCATCCGCCAGTACGGCAACATGATCCGGGCGACGGACAGTCCCGCCGACTCCGACCGCATCCGCAAGCAGATTGCCGATCTGCGGCTGACTTCGGGAACGGCGGCGGTGCATGCCGACATGCTGGTCTGGCATCCGGAGGAAACGCCCGAGCGCGCCGCCCGCCCGATTCTCAATTCGCTCTTTTCGGTCATTCAGTATTCGATGGTGCTGAGCCGGCTGCCGGAGGCGCACCGGCAGGTCGTGCGACATTGGATCGAGTTTACCCAACGGCACCGCGAGGCGCTGGTGCGCGGCACGTTCCGGCCGTATCATCCGGAACTGCTGTATCCGCGGCTGGAGGGCGAGTCGGCGACGGAAAAGGTCATCGCGCTCTATTCGGTCGCGCAGCCGGTGGCGGTCGATGCGGCGGCCAAGCGGACGGTGCTCGTCAATGCGACTTTTGAAACGGAAATTCCTGTCGTGGCGGCGGGTTCGGCGCGGGCGCGGGTTTTCGATGTGATCGGGCGCGAGCAGGGCTTGGTCGAAGTCGCGCCGGGGATTCAGCTTTTGCGCATTCCCGTTTCCGGCTATGCGGCATTTGAAGTCCCCGGCGAGGTCGGCAAGGCGGCGGCGTTCGTTTCGGCCTCGGCCGTACGGGAATGCTACGGCCGACGCATCAAAAAACTCTCCTCCCCGCTGACGCGGTGACGAGAGTTTTTTGATGCGTCGGAAGTTTTTCAGCAACCAGCAACCAGCGGACAGCGGCCAATCCGAATGGTCGTGGCGCGGCTTATTTGCCCT
>JAZLMR010000062.1:0-6598 GCA_045598785.1 Kiritimatiellia bacterium | reverse complement strand
TGCCGGCGCCGAAGGTGCTGATGATCCGGTTGCAGAAGTGGGGCGTCGCGGAGCATCTGGATGAGGGCAAGGACCTCCTGCAGTCGATTGTCGAGGCGGACGAATACTCCGATTACATCCTCGACCGGCGGCTTATGTGCCGCCAGCTCGGCATGGATCTTCCGTGGCGGCTCGGTTACGGGCATTTCACCGAGAAGTACCGCGGGCTGAACCAGTATAACGGCGTGGCGGTGCGCACTTCCTATTTCGTGCGCAGTTATGTCGCCGGCACGGCGTCGGACAAGCTGCCGCTGGCGAAATACCGCAACCCCGCGTTCGCGCAGGCGTTTGCGTTTCTGATGGGCGAGGCGGCGGCGCTGGACCTGGTGGTCGGGCGGCGCAGTTCCGTCACCAAGGAGCTGCTCTTCGATAAGAATTACGAGGTCGTCAAGATCGGCGACGACGGGATTCCGCAGGAAATCGTCATTACCGATCACGCGGGCAGCTTCGTCAACTACGAGCACGACTTCGAGGACTATGTCGCGCAGTATGCGCGCGTCATTACGCGGCGGCGGGACTATGTCTCCGAATACGTCAATTTCGCCGCGGCGTTCGTCGAGGGCTTTCGGCGGAAGCTGGCGGCGACCAAGGCCGCGTATCTGGCCCGCAAGAATGCCTTTGACGAGCTCTTCATCGACCGTCCGTATGACACGAACGGGTCGGGCGCCTACCGTTGGGCCAAGGCGCTGGAGCGGCTGCGGGAGTGCGATCCCGACCGGGTGGCGAAGGTGCTTCGCGAAGCCATCGAGCTGGTCCAATGAGCTGTCGGGGACTTTCGCTGATGAGCGGCGGGCTGGACAGCCAGCTGGCCATTCGCGTGCTCCAGCGCGCCGGCGCCGAGGTGGAGGCGGTGTGCTTCTCTACGCCGTTTTTCGACATCTCCGGCGCCCGGCGGGCGGCTGATGCCCTGGGGGTCAAGCTTCGCATCCTCGACTTTCTTGATGACGAGATCGCGCTCGTCGAAGCGCCGGCGCATGGTTTCGGCGGGGCGATGAACCCGTGCATCGACTGCCATGCGCGGATGATCGAGCGCGCGGGCGAGTTGATGCGCGAGCTCGGGTACGACTTTGTCGCCACCGGCGAAGTGCAGGGTCAGCGGCCGATGAGCCAGAACCGCCAGTCGCTCGGCATTGTCGAAAAATGCTCGACGATGAAGGGGCGGCTAGTCCGTCCGCTTTCGGCCAAACTGCTGGAGCCGACGATTCCGGAGCTGGAGGGGAAGCTTGACCGCGAACGGCTTTATGATTTTTCCGGGCGCGGGCGCGAGCGGCAGATCGCGTTGGCGGCCGAGTTGGGCATAGTCGACTATCCGGCGCCGGCCGGCGGCTGCAAGCTGACGGAAGCGGGCTTTTGCCGCAAGCTCAAGGATTTGCAGGAGCACGAGGGGCTGCGGCTGGCGGACGGGTCGGTCAACCGGGTCCTGATCGAATTGCTGACAGTCGGTCGCCGTTTTCGGCTGGCGGGCGGCTCCAGCGTGATTCTCGGGCGCGATGCGCAGGAGAACCTCAGGTTGCAGCGGCTGTCGGCGACCATGCCGCAGGGCGTGCTCCTGCGGACGACGCCGGGACGAATCGGGCCGACGGCGCTTATTCCGAAATTGCAGTCGGAGGCCGACCGGGCGTTTGCCCAGGCGTTGGTTGACGCCTATGCCAAGGGTACGACGGAGGCCGATCGCGTCGCCTGTCGTCCCTATCAGATCGTCTGAACGCATGCGGGTGGTCGGCGGGCTATTGCTGTTGGCGGCGTTGGCCGGATGTTCGCGAACGGGCGTCGAGCGGGTCGAGTGGCCGGTGATGGGTACGGTAGCGGCGGTGCAATGGCGCGCTGCCGAGACGGCGGCCGTCGACCATGCGAGCGTGCGGCAGGTCTTTGCCCGGGTGGAGAAGCTCTTGAACGCCCACGATCCCGACAGCGAGCTCAATCGGCTGCGCGAACTGCCGGACGCCGAGATCCTGCAAAAGTGCGATCCGCTGGTGCGCCCCTGTTATGCGGCGGCCTTCAAGCTGCGCGATCAGACCGACCGGCGGTTCAATCCGCGCTGGCGGGGGCCGGGCACCATGGATCTTGGGGCCATCGCCAAGGGTTTTGCGGTTGATCTGGCGGCGGGCCACGGGCGGATGCTGGTGGATCTCGGCGGCAACTTGAAGGCGTGTGGCGGCGACTGGCAAGTCGGCATTCTCGGCGGCGGCGTCTTTACGCTGGAAGCCGGCGCGGCCTGTGCGACCAGCGCCCGGTATTTTCGCGGCAATCACATCAAGGACGGGCGTGACGGCGGCGAGATTGCGGCGCCGCCGCATTCGGTCACGGTGGTGCATCCGTCGAGCGCGATGCTGGCGGACGGACTGTCCACGGTGATGTTTCTGTTGGGTCGGGAAAAGGGCGAGCAGTTCCTGCGCCGTCATTATCCCGAGGCCCGGGCGATTTGGGTTTTTGAATGAACGGAAGGAAGGGGTCATGACTTTTCTGGAAGGGCTGCTGTCGTTTATCTCGCCGTGCGTGCTGCCGCTGGTGCCGGTGTATCTCATTTATATGAGCGGCGAGCGGCGGTCGCCGCTCGTTAATTCGCTCGGCTTTGTGGCGGGTTTTTCCTGCGTGTTCATCCTGCTCGGAGTGTTCGCCGGTTCAATCGGGGCAGCGCTGGCGGCGCATCGGCAGCTAGTTGACTATGTTTCGGCGGCGGTGATCGCCGGGCTCGGCTTGAGCTTCATCTTCAACTTGCCGTTGCCGTTCAAGGGCATGCGTGCCGGGTCGCTGCGGCCGACGGGCTTTTTCAAGGCGGTTTTGTTCGGCATGGTGTTTTCGGTCGGGCTCACGCCGTGCGTCGGGGCGTTTCTCGGCGCGGCGCTGATGACGGCGGCCAGCGAAGGCGGGGCCTTGAAGGGGGCGGGGCTTTTGGCGGAGTATTCGGCGGGCATGGCGATTCCGTTCGTGCTGTCGGCGTTGATGATCGACCGGCTGAAGGGGATGTTCGGCTTTTTGAAGCGGAATGCGCGCGGGGTGTCGGTGGTGTCGGGCGCGCTGTTGCTGGCGTTTGCGTTTTGGACGGCTTTCCGCAGTCAGTTGCGGTCAGACGCGCCTAAAGATGCTATAATGACTCAGTCAATGCAAAAGGAGGGCAAGGCGATGGAAATTACTTTGAATGCGGAAAATTTCGAGGCCGAGGTGCTGAAGTCCGACAAGCCCGTCATTGTGGATTTCTGGGCGACTTGGTGCGGCCCGTGCCGGATGCTGGCGCCGGAGCTGGAGGCGCTCGGAGCGGCCAAGGGCGAGGCGATCAAGATCGGCAAGGTTAATGTCGACGAGAATCCCGAGCTGTGCGCCAAGTACGGCGTCATGTCGATTCCGGCGATTTTTGTCTTCAAGCACGGTCAGATAACCGCCCAGTCGGTGGGGTTCCAGCGGATGGCCGAGCTGGCCGCGCTGCTGGAGAAGTAACGCGCACCTATCGTCCGTGCTTATCGCGGCCGTCGCCCTCCAACTTTTCACTCAAAAGCACAACCGCCGGAAACTTTGATATAATACGAGTGAAATTTGAGTGAACTTGTCCAGTGAATTTTCAGTCATGAGCGAAACGGTTATACATCGCGATGATTACTTGGCGGTCCTGCAGAAATGCCGGTTGAACGGATTCGTCAAGATTATCACCGGGATTCGTCGCTGCGGGAAGTCGTTTCTCCTCAATACGCTTTATCGGCAATTTCTTCTTGACGATGGAGTTCCTGCGTCGCACATCATCTCGATTGACCTGGATGACGATGACATGAAGCCCTTGCGCAATCCCTTGCGGCTGAGCGAGTATGTTCGCCAGAAGGTCAAGGGGGGAAGGCTTCCCTATTATGTCTTCATCGACGAAATACAGCGGAGCCAGAAGATTCTTCCCGACGATGTTGACTTGGACCGCATTGCGCCCGAAGATCGGGAGGATGCCTATGTTACGTTTTATGACGTCTTGAACGGACTGCGCAAGATCCCGCATGTCGATTTGTACGTGACGGGCAGCAACTCGAAGACTCTGTCGAAGGACATTCCGACGCATTTCCGTGATCGTGGCCAGCAGATTCAGGTCCGTCCTCTGAGTTTTGCCGAGTACTTGCCGGTGTCGGGGGCCTCGAACGACAAGGCGGAGGCCTTTGCCAGATATCTTGTCTGGGGAGGAATGCCGGCGGTGGTTCTTGAAAACGACGACAACGACAGGTCGCGTTATCTGAAGGGGCTCTTCGAAGAGGTGTATGTCAAGGATATCCGCGAGCGCTATGGAATAAAGGACGATACGGCGCTTCTTGCGGTCCTCGACGTCCTGTCGTCCGATATCGGGTCGCTGACGAATCCGCACCGCATCGGCTGCACGATGGATTCGTTGCTCAAGCTGCGGGTCAGCGACAACACGCTCAAGTCCTACATAGATCATCTGGAGGACGCCTTCCTGTTTACCAAGGCGCGGCGGTACGAAGTGAAGGGCCGCAAGTACATCGACTCGCCGTGCAAATACTATTCGACGGACTTGGGGCTTCGCAACGCGCGGCTGAATTTCCGCGACACGGATCAGAGCCATCCGATGGAGAATGCGATTTACAACGAACTCTGTCTGCGCGGATATAATGTTGATGTCGGCGTCGTGCCCATTGCCACGCGAAAGAACGGCGTCAAGGAGACGCGCCAGCACGAGATAGACTTCATCGTCAATCGTGGCAATGACAAGATTTACATCCAGTCGGCGCTCTCCCTTGACACGAAGGAAAAGGCCGAGCAGGAGAAGCTGTCTCTCAAGCGAAGCGGAGACTTTTTCAGGAAGGTCATCGTCACTGGGGGACATTCGCAGCCATTGGCGGATGAAGACGGGATAGTTCATGTTGGCGTGATTCCGTTTCTTTTGAATCGAGGCGTTTTATCCGAGTTGATGAAGGGGTAGCACGCCGTCATCCCACCATTTTCATATTCTCACATTCCCACATTACATTCGTTCCACTCATCCGCTTTCCCTCCTTTCCACTTTTCTGTTCGCAGATTGCCGCGCTCACAAAAAATCTGAAAAATATTTTCGGACCAATCCCCAATGAAATCGATGCTTCGCCGCACTTTCTCGGCGATTGGCAGACGCTTCGCGCTTAGAAATCGCTGAGCCATTCGTCAGGCGACCCTAGCGATTCGCTTCACACTCGCCCGCGACCGTCGCTTGTCGGCCGTCGCTAGTCGGCTCTCCCGCGCCCGTCGGCCGTCGGTCGTCGCTAGTCGGCTCTTTCCTGTCTTTGAATCTTGTCTTTTCAATTTGACAAACTATTACGGCGTATGCTATGCTTCTTTTCGTCATGCTGTCTATTCTTGGTCATAGTGGTGGCTATCGAAAAACGTTTTCGTTTGGCTTGACCTGTCTTATCTATCATGCGACTACTACTTTTTGTCGCCGCAATTTCGACTATCATAACGACCAGTTGGGGAAAACCGTCGGCCAAATGGTGGGCGCGGCGCGTTCGGCGCGGCAGAATCTGGTCGAGGGCTCTACCCGTGCCGGCACCTCGCGGGAGACCGAGCTGCGGCTATTGGATGTGGCGCGTGCTTCCTTGGCGGAGTTGGCCGGCGATTATGAAGCGTTTCTGACCGATCGCCGTGAGTTGCCGTGGAGCGAGTGCGATTCGCGAACCAAGGCCGTGTTGGCGCTTGAGTTTGACCCGTTTGATGACGGGCCTTCGGATCGGCGGCATAATTTTGTCCGTCACTTGTTGCAGATGCGCGAGCGCTTTGCGCCATGGCTGGAGGCTGAAGATCCGGTGCTGGCGGCGAATGCGATATTGGTGATGATCGATCGTGCCGGGGCTTTGATTTTCCGGCAAATGGAGAAGTTGGGCGAAGAGTTTCGTCAGGTTGGGGGCTTCACCGAGCATTTGTCGAAAGTGCGGCTGGAATATCGCGATCAAAAGGCGGCAAATTCAGCTGCGCCCAGGTGTCCGCAGTGTGGTGGCCCGATGCGTAAGGTTGTGGCGCGGAAGGGGGCTAATGCCGGCAATCCCTTTTGGGGTTGCTGCGCGTATCCAAATTGTCAAGGAACGCGCCCCTGGCAATTTGAGCGACCCCCGGCGCCGATTTCCCCCGCTTAAATGCCCGTCGCTTTCGCCCGTTGCTAGTCGGTTCTCTCGCGGTCGTCGGCCGTCGCCCGTCGGCTCGCTCCCGGTCGTCGGCCGTCGGTCGTCGCTAGTCGGTTCTGCTACGCTCGTCGCTAGTCGGCCGTCGGTTGTTGGTCGTCGACCGTCGGCTCGCTCCCGCCCGTCGCTAGTCGCGACTCCCTTTTAGTTGCCCACGGCGCCGATTTTTTGATTGTGGCGTCGCGCTTTTGATTGGCTTTGAGTGGCTGGGTATTGTTTTGCTTTCCAGCGTGCGACCGATTTGCCGCGGCCGATCTCCCATTCTCGGACGGGCTGGCGGCTTGTCCTTGCGACCGCCCGGCGTACACGAGTACGCCTTCGGGTCGCAGTCCTAAGCCGCGAGCCCCGACCGCGTGCGGTCGCCGGCCTTGTTTCGCCAAATCGGTCGCGCTTGCAACTCTGGTCGAGTTCGTCGTCGGGGC
>JAZLMR010000061.1:0-5547 GCA_045598785.1 Kiritimatiellia bacterium | reverse complement strand
GGAGTTGTCATACCCGTTCCCATTCCGAACACGGAAGTCAAGGGCTCCATCGCCGAGGGTAGTGCGGGACTCGCCCGTGCGAGAGTAGGACGCTGCCGGCCCTTTTTTTGCCCTTCGGGCAACAAAAGGGGCCCCCGGCTATTGCTCGCTCGAATCGCGAGCAATCGTTCCGGCTTTTTTTATTTTTTCCCCCTTGCGCAACTAGCGGAGATTTTGATATACTACACACATTCTCTGCCTAGAGAAGGTCGCGATACGGGCGAGTCAATCCCGTCGCGTCGAGACCGCTGAGTTCGCTCACGGTTTCGATTCGAACCGTGGGCGATTTGATTTTGGGCAGCGAATACTGGGTGGAAACTCAGTCGCGAGCGAAGCGCCGCCAAGGGCTTCCCGCGCCAACGAGACGAGCGTTCTCGCGCGTGGATGTCGCGACCGTGGAAACTCAGGTCAATGGGGCGAGGCCGTTGAAAAGGTGCGGCCGAGCCGAAACTGAAGTGAGAACATAAAGGAAAAGACAAATGCAACAGCAGAAAGTCCGCATCCGCCTCCAGGCATACGATCATCGTGTGCTGGATCAGGCCGTCGGTGGCATCATCGACACGGCTCGGGGCACGGGTGCGCAGGTCGTGGGGCCGATTCCGCTCCCGACCCGCGTCGAGCGTTATACGGTGAATCGTTCGCCGAACGTCGACAAGAAGTCCATGGACCAGTTTGAGATGCGCACGCACAAGCGCCTTCTCGACATCGTCAATCCGACCGCCCAGACGATCGATGAGCTCAAGAAGCTCAACCTTCCGGCGGGCGTCGACATCACCATCAAGGTCTGATAGGAGGTCGACATGGAAGGTTTGATCGGTAAGAAGATCGGAATGACCCAGGTGTACGATGCCGACGGCAAGCGCATCTGCGTGACCGTCATCGAAGTCGGTCCGTGCCCGGTCGTTCAGCTCAAGACGCTGGAGAAAGACGGCTATGTCGCGGCGCAGGTCGCGTTCGGGCCGCAGAAGGCCCGGCGCCTGGCGAAGGCGCAGCAGAAGCACTTCGAGAAGGCCGGCGTCGCGACGATGAAGGTGCTGAAGGAGTTCGCGCTCGACGAAGGCGAAGCGCTGGAAGTCGGCAAGGCCGTCACGGTCGCCAACTTCGAGGGCGTCAAGTACGTCGACGTCACGGGCGTCACCAAGGGCAAGGGCTTTGCCGGCGTCCTCAAGAAGTGGGGCTTTGCCGGCGGCAACATGACGCACGGCGGCCACTCCAAGCGCCGCACCGGCGGCTTGGCGGCCCGTGACCTGCCGGGTTGGATCGAGAAGGGCAAGAAGATGCCCGGCGACATGGGTGACGTGAACCGCAAGGCCGTCAACCTCGAGGTCGTCGCGATCCGTCCGGAAGACAATGCGCTGCTCGTCAAGGGTTCGATCCCGGGCGCCCGCAACGGCGTCGTGATCGTCCGGAAGTCCCTCAAGAACAATGCGATCGCCGCGAAGGCGAAGAAGGGGGCTAAGTAATCATGCAGAAGATTGAAGTCACTTTTGACCAGGCCCAGCTCACGCTCGACAAGGGCGCGCAGGCCGTCAAGGACGCGGTGACCGCCATCCGCAACGCGGTGCGGGCGGGCACGGCCTCCACGAAGGGCAAGGGCGAAGTCGCGGGCTCCAACAAGAAGCCGTGGAAGCAGAAGGGTACGGGCAACGCCCGTGCGGGTTTCCGCCAGTCGCCCGTGTGGCGCGGCGGCGGCGTGGCTCACGGTCCGAAGCCCCGTTCCTACGAGCAGAAGCTCAACAAGAAGGTGTGGGCGCTGGCGTTCGCGCGCGCGTTCTCCGACAAGCTCGTCAATGGCGACGTGATCGTGGTCGACGAGTTCAAGTTCGAGGCGCCGAAGACGAAGCTCATGGCGAAGCTCCTCAAGGATCTCGGGGTTGACCGTTCGGCGTGCATCGTTCAGAAGGACGTTGACGACACCGTGGTGCTCGTCACCTCCAACCTCCCCCGCATCGACTATTCGACCGCGCAGGCGCTGGACGTCTACACCGTGATGGTGAACAAGAAGCTCGTCTGCGACAAGGCCGCGTTCGATGCGATCATGGCGCGTATCGCCAAGTAAGGAGCCGACATGACGAATGCAGAATTGAAGCAGAAGACGAACGGGGTTGTTCTCGCAGTCCTCATCACCGAGAAGGGTTCGCGGCTGTCGGTCGAGAACCGCTATCTTCTCAAGGTCGCGCGCGATGCGCGCAAGCCGCAGATTGCCACCGAGGTCGAGAAGGCCTTTGGCGTGCACGTGCTCGCGGTTCGCACCGCCAACATGAAGGGCGGTCTCAAGTATATCCGCGGCACCCGCAAGGCGACCGTGGAAGCCACCTGGAAAAAGGCGATCGTCACCGTCAAGGCCGGCGAGCGCATTGAACTTGCCTAAGGAGAAGTAGATCTTATGGCACTCAAAACCTACAAGGCCCGTTCGTGCGGCATGCGTTTTCGCGAGTCCGCGACGTTCGAGGAGCTTACCGAGAAGCGTCCGGTGAAGCGCCTTACCAAGGCCGTCCGCAAGACGGCGGGGCGCAACAATCAGGGTCGCATCACGACTCGGCATCATGGCGGTGGCGTCAAGCAGCGCATGCGCATCGTCGACTTCAAGCGCAACAAGTTCGACGTCGAGGCGACGGTCAAGGAGATCGCCTACGATCCGACCCGCAGCGCCTACCTCGCCCTCATCGAGTACACTGACGGCACGCTCAGCTACATCCTGGCGCCGGAGGGGCTCAAGCAGGGCATGAAGGTCATGAACGGGCCGAAGGCGGAAGCGACGGTCGGCAATTGCCTGCCGCTCGTGCAAATCCCGCTGGGGCTGTTCGTGCACGCGATCGAGCTCGTGCCCGGCGAGGGCGCGAAGGTCGGCCGCAGCGCCGGCAACGCCTGCCAGGTCATGGCGCGCGACGGCAACACGGTGACGCTGAAGATGCCTTCGGGCGAAGTCCGTCAGTTCAACGGCCGCTGCCTCGCTTGCGTCGGTTCGGTCGGCAACAAGGACTGGGGCTCCATCAAGCTCGGCAAGGCGGGCCGCAAGCGCTATCTCGGCATCCGTCCGACGGTGCGCGGCGTGGCGATGAACCCGGTCGATCACCCGATGGGCGGCGGCGAAGGCCGCACTTCCGGCGGCAGCCATCCGCGCTCGCCGTGGGGCCAGCTCGCCAAGGGCGGCAAGACCCGCGCGAAGCGGAAGGCGTCCGACAAGGTCATTGTCAAGAGGAGGAAATAACCCATGAGTCGTTCTCTCAAGAAGGGACCCTATGTGGAGGCGAGCCTCCTCCGCAAGGTCGAGAAGATGCAGGCGAGCGGCAAGAAGCAGCCGATCAAGACCTGGAGCCGTCGTTCGATGGTGCTCCCGGATTTCGTCGGGCTGACGTTCGCCATTCACAACGGCCGGCAGCACATGCCGATCTTCATCACGGAAAACATGGTCGGACACCGTCTTGGCGAATTCGCCCCGACGCGTACGTTCAAGGCGCACGGCAACTCCGTCGCCAAGGCCGACAAGTAAGGGGTAAGTAGAAATGGAAGTTATTGCCATTACCCGCAACCAGCGCATGTCGGCGTTCAAGGGCCGCCCGCTGGCGCGTTCCTGCCAGGGCCTCAAGGCCGCTGACGCGCTCAAGATCGTTGAGTTTTCGCCGAAGAAGGCGGCGGTGATCATCAAGAAGACGATCCTCTCTGCCATCGCCAACGCGAAGCACAACTTCAACCTCGAGAATGCGGCTGACTTCAAGGTCAAGCTCTGCGTCCTCGACGAATCCGTCCGCATGCGCCGCTACTGGCCGACCGCCCGTGGCAGCGCTCATCCGATCGCGCGTCGCATGTGCCATTGCAAGGTGGTGCTCACCGACGGTCAGAAGGAGGCGAAGTAATATGGGACAGAAAGTCAATCCTATCGGCTTCCGCGTCGGCGTCACGCACGCCTGGGCGAGCCGTTGGTTCGCGCCTAAGAAAACTTTCGGCGCCTACCTGATCGAGGATCAGAAGATCCGCGAGACCTGCAAGCGGAAGCTGGCCGAGGCCGGCATTTCCAAGATCATGATCGAGCGCTACCTGAGCCGCGTTCGCGTGACCCTCTTCAGCGCCCGTCCGGGCGTGATCATCGGCCGCAAGGGCGGTGACGTCGAGGCGATCCGCGGCGAGCTGGAGAAGATGACCAAGAAGGAAGTCTATCTCGAGATCAAGGAAGTCCAGGGCGCCGACGCCGATGCGCAGCTCGTGGCGGAGGGCATTGCCCAGCAGCTCGAACGCCGCATCATGCTCAAGCGCGCGATGAAGCGCGCGATGAAGGTGGCGATGGACATGGGCGTCGACGGCATCAAGATTCACGCGGGCGGCCGTATCAACGGTGCGGAAATCGCGCGCGTCGAATGGTCCCGCGAGGGCAAGGTGCCGCTGCACACGCTCCGCGCGAACATCGACTACGGTTTCGCGGAAGCCAACACCACGGCCGGCAAGATCGGCATCAAGGTGTGGATCTGCAAGAAAGAGGGTTTCCAGGCCCGTCAGCCCCGCAGCGAGCGCCGCGGCGAGCGTCGGGAGCGCGGAGACCGCAAGGAAGGGAAGTAAGCCATGCCTTTGATGCCTAAGAGAGTCAAGTTTCGCAAGGTTTCGAAGGGCAATCGTTCGGGCTACGCCACTTCGGGCACCGAGCTCGCCTATGGCGAGTTCGGTCTGAAGGCGCTGACCCGCGGCCTTTTGACGGCGACGCAGATCGAAGCGTGCCGCGTTGCGATCAACCGTGAAATGAAGCGCAAGGGCAAGCTGTGGATCCGCGTGTTCCCCGACAAGCCCGTCACCCGCAAGCCGATTGAAGTGCGTATGGGCGGAGGCAAGGGCAACCCGGAATTCTGGGCGGCCGTCATCCTCCCCGGCAAGGTGCTGTTCGAAGTCGGCGGCGTCTCCGAGGAAGTCGCCAAGGAATGTCTCCGGCTGGCGGCTACCAAGATCGGCATTCACACCAAGTTCATCACCCGCGCAGGAGTCAAGATCTAATGAGCACGGAAACTAATAATCGCGGCGCGCGCAAACTGCGCAAGGGCGTCGTCGTCTCGAAGTCCGGCGCGAAGACCGTCAAGGTTGCGGTCTCGTACCGCGAGCGCCATCCGGTCTACGGCAAGATCGGCACGCGCACGAAGAACTATCATGCGCATGACGAGGCCGACACCGCCAAGGTCGGTGACCAGGTCACCATCATGGAAACGCGGCCGCTCAGCGCCACCAAGCGCTGGCGCATCGTCGCGAAGTAAGGGAGAACTCGAACCATGTTACAGGAACTCTCCAATCTCGTTGTCGCGGACAACACCGGCGCCAAGCGCGCCATGTGCTTCCGCATCCTGAAGCAGCGCAAGGAATACGCTCACCTCGGTGACGTGATCCGCGTGGCGATCAAGGAAGCGTCGCCGACCTCCTCCATCAAGAAGGGCTCGGTCGCGACGGCCGTCATCATCCGCACGGGTCAGCCGATCCGCCGCGAAGACGGTTCCACGGTTCATTTCGACCAGAACGCCTGCGTGCTCGTCG
>JAZLMR010000060.1:0-26059 GCA_045598785.1 Kiritimatiellia bacterium | reverse complement strand
GTCATCGCCAGGGAAAGCTCATCTCTGGGAATGCCGCAGCCGTTGTCTTCAACACGGATGAGCGTAATTCCGCCGTTCTCAAGGGCAATGGCGATGGTATCGGCGCCCGCATCAACAGCGTTTTCGACCAGTTCCTTGACGACCGAGGCCGGCCGTTCCACCACTTCGCCGGCGGCAATCTGATTGGCCACGTGGAGCGGGAGCACGTGAATATGTCCGTCGCGGTTGGGCATGGCCTAGAAATCGAGGTTGAGATTCTTGCGGATGAAGGTCGGGATGTCCAGGTCTTCGCCGTTCCATACCGTGGGTTCGACGTTCTTGAAGCGCCCGCGGGAGGGAACATTGCCGTTGTCGCCGCCGCGGTTCTTCTTGCGCCGCCCGCTCATGACCCCGCCGGCGTTCGGCGTGCCCTCGGCCTTGGCGTTGGCTTCAAAGAGCATGACGACCACGGCGAGCCGGCCGGAAAAGGTGGCTTCGTCGTTGACGGTCGCCAGATTGAAGGCGAGCCCGCCGAAAGACTTCTGCACGCCCTCGGCGATGGTGCCGACTTCGCTCAGCAGGAGGTCGTTGCCGGCCAGAATGCCGCACAGGGTCGCTTTGACCGGCCCTGAGGAGGTGGCCAGCATTTCCGAGCGCAGCAGCAGGTCGACGGCCTCGGTGGCCCGCGTCGGCCCCTGGACGGTCAGGGTGGCGAAGCGCCCGCGGCCGGCGCCGGCGAGGAGATGGCGCAGCCGCTCCGTATCCAGCCGGATGTAGCCGGGCTTTTCCACCAGTCGCCAGAACAGGGTGATGCCGTCGCTCAAGGTGTCGACGGCGCGGCGGAATGCCGCTTCGAGGTTGTCGGTGTCGGCGACCAGCTTGTCGAGCGGAAGGAAGAAGGTGGTGTTGGCGGCTTCTTCAATCATCGACATCAAGCCGCGCGCGTTGCGCTGGCGGTCGTCGCCTTCGAAGGTGAAGGGGGTGGTGGCGAAGACGATGGAGGGGATGCCGCGGGCATTCAGGTGCTTGGCGGTTTCCAGGGTGGCGCCGCCGCCGGTGCCGCCGCCCAGCGCGGTGACGATGACCGCCAGCCGGACGCCTTCCAGGTGCTCGTCCAAGACCTTGATGGAGTCTTCGGCGGCCAGACGGCCTTCGACGATGTCGCCGCCGGCGCCGTGGCCGGAAAGGCGGTCGCCGCCTAAAAGGGTGAAGGGTTCGCCGTCCTGACCGGTGGCGGCGTCAGTGTCGGCGAGAAGATAGCGCAGGCCTTCGCCGAAGGCGCGGTTGACGCTGCGGGCGATGGCGCAGCCGGCGGTGCCGATGCCCAGCATCAGCAGTGGAGAATCGGTGTTCATCGAAAAAACCTCCCGAACAGTCCGTCAAGAATGGAATGCTCTTCGTAGTTGCGGTGGGCATAGAGCAGGGCGCCGGCAATGGCGGCGTAGGCCGGGGGAAATTCCGGTTCTTCCGACCAGTCGACATTGACCGGCCGCCCGAAGCGGACGTTCATCCCCAGGACCTGACTGGCCAGACCGTCGATTTCGCGGAGCCGGGCGCCGCCGCCGGTCAGGATTACGCCGGCATGCAGGCGATGCAGGAGATCCTGGTCCTCCAGGGTCTCCCTGACGACCGTAAACAGTTCCATCAGTCGCGCGTTGACCACCGTGTCCAGCGCTCGGCGGGAGATTGTCCGGTTGTCCATCAGCGTGCTTTCGCCCTGCTCGACCTTTACTCGCGCCGATTGGCCGCCGTCCGCGCCGATCAGGGCGCAGGCTTCGCGGCGCTTGATGCCCTCGGCCTGGGCGTTGGTCGTCTGGAAAGCGTGGGCGATGTCGTTGGTCACATGGTCGCCGCCGACGCCGATGACGCCCGTCGCGACCAGATAGCCGTCGGAGTAGACCGCATAGCCGGTCGAGCCGCCGCCGAGGTCAAGCACCAGTGATCCGTTTCTCTTCTCGTGTTCTTCGAGCACGGCTTCGGCGGCGCAGGTGCAGGCGAAGAGCGGCTCGCGGATCTCGAGATGCGCCGCTCCGGCGGCGGTGCGCGCGTCTTCGACGCGATTGCGGTCGGCGTGAATCTGCAGGGTGTTGAGCTTGAGCACCCGTCCGGTCATGCCCTTGGGAGAGAGAATGCCGCCGCGGTTGTCGAGTTCGTAGTCCTGTTCGACGACGTCCAGCGGCTCGCGTTCACGCGGCAGGGGCATCGCCTGCGCCGAGCGCAGCACATTGTTCAGTTCGTCGGCATCGACTTTGGAGTTTTCGACCAGGGCCGAGCCGGAGAAGGGGTCGGCCTTGATGTGCTGGCCGGAAAGGACCAGGAAGGCGTTGCCGATGGTCAGCTTGGAGCCGTTGAGGTCCTGCTTTCTTTCGATTTCGCGCAATACCGATCGAATGGACTGGGTGGAGTCGTGAAGATTGAGGATCTGGCTTTTCCGAACTCCGGACGAGGGGATTTCGGCCAGGCAGGACACTTTGATCCTGCTGCCGGCATCTGCCTCGCCGATGGCCAGTACCGTGCGGGTGGTGCCGATTTCCAGGGCGGCGTAGAAATTGTTCATGACTTACAGTTTTCCTTGAGTATCGGCAAAGACCTTGCCGGGGACGGTGACGTTCCAGGTTGCCGCGCCGGCTCCGACATTGCTGTGAATGGCCTGGAGCAAATGCGTCAGCCGGAGCCGAAGGTCGTCGCGACCGCGGATGTGGCTGTCGTCCATTCCCTCCCAGACGATCTTGACCTTGGAGTAGTCGTTGAGGGTGGCGACGAGGAAGTCGAGCTTGGAAACGTCGACCTCCAGCAGCCCGAGCTCCAGGAACTCCGCTTCGCGGCAGGTGTCGACCAGCTGGAGCGCGGCGCGAGCGCGCCCGTTGAGCTTTTGCCCGACGGCGGTTCCCGGCGGCGACGGCTCGCGGATGAGCGGCAGCATCTGGGTGCCGCGCTGGCAGATGAAGACCATGCCTTCGCTGTCAACCACCTTGCCGGTGGTGCGCTTGCGGTTCGTGAATCCCATTCGCGCGATCGGGACGCGCTCTTCGGCGACGATCTGAAGCCGATCCGGCAGAATCCGGGTGACACTCAGCGATTTGAGGGTGGGGATTTTGCGCAGGGCCTCTTCACGGCGCTGGTCGAAGTCGATTAAGGCGAGATTGGCGCCCGGGCGCAGCCCGAGACTTTCGGCCAGCACATCGGGCTTGACCATTTTCCCGGATACGATCGAGACCTGTTCGCTGAAGTTGCGGATTTCACATTGTTCCACATAGAGGGCGTGGAGTTTTTCGTAGGCAAACGCCAGCGCGACGATGACAATCGCGGCGAGAACCGTCAGCGCGATTGCCAGTCCGCGGCGGGGTCCGTGAACGATCTTGTTTTCCTTCATATTCAGTCAATGGCGGCGGAAGCGAGGATGCGATCGCAGACTTCGGCAAAGGTTAGGCCCGTCTTCATGCCGGCCTTGGGGACCAGCGAGTGGGAGGTGAAGCCGGGTGAGGTGTTGAGCTCCAATACATAGCAGTTGCCCTGGGGATCAACCCGGAAATCAACGCGGGTGATGCCGCGGCAGCCGACGGCCTGATAGGCGGCGACCGCCAGCTGTTGGAGTCGAGCGGACAGTTCGGGGTCTTCGAGAAAAGGATAGCGGGTTTCCTCCGAAGTGTACTTTTCATCATAGCCGTACCAGCCGTTGGCGGTGACGATCTCAATTACCGGCAGCGCTTTCCCGTCCAGTACGGCAACGGTAAACTCGCGCCCGGGGATGTAGGCTTCGACCAGCACGGGGTCGGACGCCGCCAACTTGAGCGCGGCCGCCCATTGGTCGGCAGCGGTTACCTTGCTGATGCCGACCGAAGAGCCGTCGCACGGCGGCTTGACCACGACTGGTAGCGGCAGGGGGCAGCTTTCGGCATTCGGCGCGACCGTTGCCCAGACGGCAGTGGGAATCTGGTGCTGCTCGAGCACGGTCTTGGTGCGAATCTTGTCCATGGCAATTCGCGACGCCTCGACTCCGGGACCGGTATAGGGGATTCGCCGGGCGTTAAGCGCGGCTTGAACGCCGCCGTTTTCACCCCAGCCGCCGTGCAAGGCGATATAGACCGCCTCGATTCCCGCGGGCAGGCCGTCGAGGGTGTTGTCGGTGAGATCAATGGCCGAAACTTCGTACTTGCCGAGCGAGGCCAGCGCTTCGGCGACATTCTTTCCGGACTTTAGCGAGACTTCGCGTTCGCTGGAGATTCCGCCCATCAAAACCGCAACTTTTTTCATTAGTGGGAATTATAACATTATGAGGGGTGATTTTCTACTGTGGAACTAAATTTTTTTGTTAAAAATCCACTGACATCGGGTGGGTTTGTCAATTGACATTCTTGGCGGAGGTGTGATACAATAACCGACGAATGATTGGAAATTTTAGATTTCGCATGTTGCTGACGCTTGCGCTTCTTGGTGTTTTGCTGAGTGGGTGCGAGACGATTGAGCGCGCTTTCAAAGATCCGGAAGCGGTGGATTCGGCCGTGGTCGCCACTTGGTGGGACGGGCCGCGCATTCGTCCGGGCATTGCCTTGATAATTCAAGTCGGCACGGTAGCTTCGCCGCCAGTCAAGATGGAGGTGCTGGTGGACCAGAATGGCGAAATCACCTTGCCGCTCCTGTTGCAGGAGCCCATTGCATGTGACGGTGTCACCTTGGAGGCATTGAAGCAGAAACTCGTCAAGGCCTACTCCAAGTATTACCGCCAGCCGATGATTACGGTGACCTTTGCGCCTTATGACGGCAAGGGGGTCTCACCGTGGGGGACGGTCACCGTGCTAGGGGAAGTTGCCAATCCGGGGCCGGTCAACATGCCGGCGACGATGGATCTTACGGTCACCAAGGCCTTGCAGATGGCTGGTCACTGCAAGCCGTTTGCGGATAAGACCAACATCCGCGTCACTCGTTGTGACAAGGACGGCAATCAGACTCGGACTTATGTGAACATCAATGAAATCGGGCAGGATGGTCGGGTCGACAAGGACATGGCGCTCCATGCCGGTGATGTGATTTGGGTTCCGGAAACGTGGTATTGATTTTAAAGTTAGGAGGCACAGTTCATGAAGAGGATGACTAAGATGCTGGCGCTGTTGATGGCGGGGTTCGCGATGGGCAGCGCTGGCGCAATGGCGCTGTCGGATGCTCGGGCTCAGATTGGCACGGTTATCGGCAATCCGGCGCAGATGACGGCGGTGATGAAGCAGCTGTCGGCTGCCGATCAGCAGAAGTTCATTGGCGAGGTCAATGCCGCGATCGCGAAGATGCCGGCCTCGCGAGAAGAGCAGATTGCCACCTACCTGAACTTGAACAAGGCGGCGCTGGTGGGGGCGTCAAAGGGCAATTTGATCCCGCTTCTCGGCGAGGTGTTCGCTACGGTTCCGGTTGACGCCCTGACGGTGATTAACGAGCGTTTTGCCGCTGACCTCTTCAATCGCGCCGCCAATCCGGGCAAGGCGATTCCCGAGCGTCAGTTCTTTAAGGTGGCGACGAATGCGATGGGGCGGATTGATACGCGGCTTAAGGATGTGGATGACCGCGGGGTCCGGGATACTTTTGCGACGCTTATGTTGGTCCGTGCTTCCAATTTGGCCGAAGGCAAGTCGCCCGAGGATGTGGCTAAAGCGGTTGCCGCGGCGGGGCAGGCACTCGGGGTGACCGAAGTGATTGACCGGGCGGCGGCGATTAGCGAAGGCGCGGCCGAAGCGGCAGCTGGTGCGACAGCTGGCGCGGCTCAGGGCCAGGAGGTGAATGTTGAGGCTCAGCCCGGTGCCGATGCTCAGTTGGGCGCGGCGGCGGCGGCCGGTAATGCGGTTGCTGCTGGCGCCGAAGGTCAGCCGCAGGGTGAGGGCGCGGCGGCCGATAACGCGGGTAATGCCGCGGCCGGCCAGCAGCAGGGCGAGGGTGTGGCCGCTGGCAATGTTGCCGGTAATGCTGGTGAAGGTCAGCAACCGGGCGGGGTTGCCGTTGGTGGCGGAGAGGCCATCGGCGGCGGAGTTGGCGGCGGTATAGACAGCATATCTGATCCGTTGGGGCAATTGATTGCGGGATTGGTGAGTCAGTTGCCGGCCGACTCGCAAAAGGAAGCGATTTCGGAGTGGTTGGTCGATGCTTTGCAGGCTGAGCCCAGCTACGACAATATTATTGCCTCTTCGATCGGCGGTGGCAGCGAGCGGGCGGTTGAACTCCCGGTTATCATGGCGATCGCAGGAGAGCAGTTGGAGGCCGCGTTGATGGCTGACCTCGCGAGTGGGAATGCGGCCAATGTCACGGGCACATTGGTGGATGTCATTAACAATCCGGAGCAATATGGTGGCTCGGGGCTTGGCGGCGGCGGTTTGGATTCCAATATCCCCGATGTCCGCCGGGAGCCCGGCGGGTACCAGTGGCAGTTCACGCGTTAACCTGGGGGGTAATCGAAAATGAAGGTCATGAAAAAGTTTTGGTTGGGTTTCCTGGGGACGATGGCGGTTGGAGTCGCGTCGGCCGAAGTCGTAGACCGTCCCACCGGGATAAAGATCGGCCAGCGGATGACGCTTAAGCCTTATGTTTCGCTTTCGTTGGGGTATGACTCCAACCCGGCACAGTCGCATAGCGGCAAGCGCGGCGATGCGCTTTGGACCATCAACCCGGGGTTGGGGCTTGATTATATGGCCGAGAATTGGGCGTTGAAATTCAATGCCTATTATAATTTCCGCACTTATCACCGTGGCACTTATGTCAATGACCGCAACAGTCACAGCTATGGCGAAGATTTGAGCTGGGCTTGGGCGAACTCCGGGCAGAACGAGCGCGGATGGGCGTTGCGGCTTTCGGAGAGTTATTCGCAGCTTAATATGGCGGATGACATTTCGTATGGTAACGGAGCAGGCGCGTATAATGGCGATCGGCGGCAGTTTTCGATTCAGGGCGCGGTGCAGCGGCGGTTCACCGAGCGTTGGCACTCCGATTTGACCGCTGGCTATTATATGCTCAAATATGACAATGACGAGTCGTTGGGGGGTGCCAACTACGGCTGGCAGCGGTGGACTGCGGGCTGGCAGGCGGGCTATGCGCCTTCGCCGTGGACGGACTTCATTCTCTCGCTTGGCTATCATGGCTATGAGCAAGACAATAACGGCGGCTATTGCGGGCGCAACAATTCGCAGGGCTATTCTGCCCAAGCCGGTATTGGTTCTTACGCGACCGAGCGCATCTCCTATCGTGCACTCGCTGGTTGGAGCCGCTTTGAGTACAGCAACGGGGCGACGACGGATGATGGTTTCGTCTATACGATTTCCGGCAATTGGCGCATCAGCGAAACCTGGAATACCTCCTTGCTCGCGTCCAGTTACTATCAGCCTTCGGAGCGCCAGGTGTCCAGCCGTTCTCGGGTTGACTCCGTCAGCTGGGGTATTGCCAAGTCGATGGTGCGCAACAAATTGCGCGCGACTTTCGATGTCTCGTATCGTCGTGAGACCCATGAAGCGGCTCGCGTTGCTTCGAATATCGACTATACGCTGGACATCTTCTCGGGGCGTTTGGGGCTCAACTACATTCTCAATCGTTTCCTGACGGCCTTTGCCTACTGTGAATACTATCAGTCGGTCAACAGCGAATGCGAGCGTGACCACGGTCGTCTGGATTATGACCGCTGGCGCGTGACTGGTGGTCTTCGGCTGACTTATTAAAGTGCAAAAGCTGATAGCGAAATACGGATTGGCGGCGCACCTTGCCCTGTTGGCGGTCGCGCCGCTCTTCCTATTCCCGTTTTTTGCCGAATCGGAAATCGCCACGGTCATGGAGTGGCTCTCCCTGTTTGCTGTCCTTTGGCTCTTTATGAGCCCTTCGGTGCGCGGCGGGGAGATGTTGCATCAGGCGCGGAAAAGGGTGGTGGGGGCTGTCGGTCACGACCCGTTGTTTTGGGTCTTGATTTCGCTGGTGCTGGTGACGGGCGTGCGGGCCCTGAATGGCGGAATCGAGCTCGGGTATGATGCCGAAACCATTTCCTGGTTCGTTAAGGAGCCGGTATTCCCGATCCTGCCCGGGGTGGTTGCGGGTGCAGGCGGATTGCCGTTTGCCGGTGTGGTGGCGCTGACGGTGCTGATTGCGGCGGTTCGTCATGCCCTGGGGAAGTCGGCGCGGATGGCATTGCTGTTTATGGTGTCGTTTTTGGCGGGGCTTGTCGGAATTGCGGCTTGCTTCCTGGTCAATCAGGGGCAGGGAGAGTTGCATCTGCTGGCCCGGTGCGCGTATTCGAATCCGACTTATGTGGGCACGGTTTTCGGAGTTTTTCTGGTGATGTCGACTGCGGCGCTGATGACGGCGATTGAGTGTCAGTGGACGCGGGTGCTGCCCCTCTGTGTGCCGGCCATCGCGGGCAATGCGGCGGGGCTGGTGGCCTTTGCGCCGCCGTTGACCATTCTCGTTTTTGCGTCGGCGGAAATGCTCGTGTTCCTGGTGGCGTTTCTTTACGCCTGCTTTGTGGTTCGCGGCGCCGGGGAGTTTAAGCTTTTTGTGTTTTTCGTGCTGGCATTGGTGCTGGCGGCGGCGATTGGGCGGTTTGTGATTCCCCGGGACGTGTGGGACGCGCGGATTGCGGCTTTTGTCGATTGGGAGCTCTTCCCAGTTGGGCTGGCGGAGTCGCGCGCAGTGTTGTCTAAAGTCGCATTCCGGGCTTGGATTTCGCATTTGTGGGTGGGGTCGGGCATTGGTTCCTTCCCGCTGGACATCCGCTTCAATGCGGTGGCTGCCGATTGGCCGAGCATTGCGCCGGGCACGTTGGCGGTCGCCAACGGCTGGTGGCTGTTGCTGGCGGAGCGGGGCGTGTTGGGGGCGGCGATGTTGGCTCTGGTGGCGAGCATGCTGGCGCTTACCTATTGCCGGCGGCTGATCGGCTGGTTCAAGACGCATCGGGTTCCGCGACCGACCGTGCTGCTAGCGCCAGTTTTGCTGGTGGCAATTGGCGTGATAACTTGCTATGATTGTTCGTTCTTACGGGTGGAAGTGCTGATGGCCATCGGTATGGTCATGGCGCTGTCAGCGGCGGCGTTTCCGAGGGAGAAGAGGTGACATGTCAGATAAACCGATTTATTACGGCGGCAAGTCCGCGCCGATGTATTATGGCAGTAAGAAGCCGATGTATTACGGCGGCAAGTCCGCGCCGATGTACTACGGGGGCAAGAAGCCGATGTACTACGGATCGACCGCCTACGGCGGCACGGCCTATGGCGGCGCGGCCTACGGCGGAATGTACGGCGGTGAAGGCAACGGGCAGGACGAGACCTCGATCGTCGGTACGATTACGCTGACGCGGATGTTGCGCGTCATTTCGCAGCGCTGGCTGTCGGTGTTCGTGTTTCTGCTGATCGGGTTGATCGTCGCCTTTGCGGTCTATCGCATTTCGCCGACGATTTACGAGGCCACCAGCGAGTTCACGATGGATATGCGCCGTTCGACTGGCGGCCGCGGGCAAGGCGCGCTCGCGGAGGCGACGCCGGACTACGGCAACACCTACGCGGAAATATTCAACACCCGCATTTCCGACTGGCGGTCGGACAAGGTGATTACCAAGGTGGTGCAGCAGTATCGGGCGAGCCATCCCGCTTCGACGGTGTCGGACGAGGAAATCATCACCACTTTGGCCGAGTCGGAGCTGGAATTGGTGCGCAATTCGCGCATCATCACCATCGCCTTGCGCTCGAAGACCCCAGCGCTGTGCGCGGCCCTGGCCAATGCCTATGCGGAGGCGATTGAAGCGTTTACCGACGAGGAGAACAAGCTCCGGTGCGACAAGGCAGTGGCGCAGATTCACGGCAACGTGGAGCGCAAGCGGCGCGAGGTCGACAAGATCGCCAAGCAGCTGCTGGATTTCCGTACGGCCAACAAGGTTGACAACCTGCGTTCTTCCCGCGACACCATCGGTCAGGGGCTGGCCAAGACGACTACCGACATCCTGGCGCTGGAGACCGAGGAGACTCAGCTGGTGGAATGGGAGAAGATGCTGGCGGCGGTGCAGCGCGATCCCGCCACTTACGGCAATCTTTCCACGGGTGTGCCCCGGGCGCAGGAAATCGCCACCGAGTTCCGGGCGTATCAGGATGCCGAGGGCGATTTGCAGAAGCTGATGTTCGCCTATACCGACAGTCACCCGGAGGTGATTTCGGCCAAAAAGGCGTTGGAGCTTGCCAAGCAGCGCTTTCTCGATGCGGCGGCGCGGGCGTTGCTGACGGGCCGCTCGACGCTGAAGGTGACCCGCAACCAGCTGTCGAATCTTCGGCAGAAGCAGGAAGATCTGCGCAACGAACTGGCGTCGGTGGAGCAGCGCATCGTGCTGGCGGAATCCGGCCTCGGGCAGCTGGAGGCGGAGTTCGGGGTGGCGAATCGCGTGCTGGAAGGTCTGATCATGGACGAGAACAAGGCGCGCATCGAGGCCGAGTCGAACAATGAAATCGTCCGGGTCGGCCGGCCGGCGGCCGTGCCCAACAAGCCGGTGCTGCCGAATCCGATGATCATCTTCGGCGCCGGGGTGGTGCTGTCGATCGGTCTCGGCATTCTGTTCGTGCTGGTGATCGACAACCTCGAGGATACGGTGGTCAACCTCTCTGACATTGAAGGGCGCCTCGCGCTCAAGGTGCTGGCGGTGCTGCCGCATGTCCGGCGCAAACGCCGCGAGGAGGTGGCGAGGTTCCTTATCGAGGACAAGTATTCCCAGTTCGCGGAATCGGTGGCGGGGTTGCGCAATCTGCTGGACTCGCCGCGATACGAGGCGCTGAGCCATTGCGTGCTGGTGATTTCCACTCAGCCGGGCGAAGGCAAGACGATTACCACGACTTCGCTGGCCATTGCCTATGCGCAGGCCGGTCGCCGGACGCTGCACGTCGACTTTGACTTGCGCCGTCCGCGGTTGGCGGGCATCTGGGGGCTCAAGCTTACGCCTGAGACCAGCTTTTCGCATGTGCTGCAGGCTTCGGGCAATTCCGTCCCCGACTTCGCCAAGCTGGCGAATCCCACCGATGTCCCCGGGCTGGAGGTCATCGCCTCGCTACCGCCGGAGGGCGTCTCGCCGGCTACGATCTTCGGTTCGTCGGTGATTTCCGAGTTCTTTGACTGGGCGCGCGCCAATTACGACCACATCATCGTGGATTCGCCGCCGTATGGCATCGTGGGCGATGTGGTGTCGCTGTCGGCGATGGTGGATTCGGTGATCATCATGTGCTGCCCCGACCGGACGCACTTTAAGCCGATTCAATACTGTTCGCGCAGTCTGACCGAGGCCGGCGCCAACATCCTCGGGGCGATTGTCAACGACATTGAGATTTCCAATGCGAGCGCGTTCACGCCGCATGCCCATAGCCATGGCTATCATCGCTATGGCTACGGCTATGGCTATGGCTACGGCTATGGCTATCGTCCGAAGGACAAGCGTGACGAAGATGCCGCGGCCGACGGTTCGGCCATCGCTGACCGCGACCAGCCGGAGGCGACCGGTCGGAGCAAGGCGGAAGTGGCGCCGGAAGGAGTTGCGGATGAAGAATAAGCGCTGTATTGTCACCGGGGGGTGCGGGTTCATCGGGTCGGCGCTGGTGCGTCACCTTTGTCGCGAAGGGCGCGAAGTGCTGGTGGTCGACAAGCTTACCTATGCGGGTGTCCCCGAGTCGCTGAATGAAGTCAAAGGCAAGTATCGGCTGCTGAAGGCCGACATCTGCGATGCGGTGGCCATGGACCGGGCGTTTGCCGACTTTCAGCCTGATACGATCTTTCATTTGGCGGCCGAATCGCATGTCGATCGTTCCATTGACGGCCCCGGCGAGTTTATCCGCACCAATGTCGTCGGGACGGCGACGCTGTTGCAGTCGGCGCTAACCTGGTGGCGGCAGCACCCGGACTTCGTCTTTCAGCACATTTCTACGGACGAGGTGTACGGCGCCTTGGGCGAGACCGGCTTCTTCACCGAGAAGACGCCGTATTCGCCGCATTCGCCCTATTCCGCGTCCAAGGCTTCAAGCGACCATCTGGTGCGGGCCTGGCATGACACCTATGGGTTGCCGGTGCTGATCACCAACTGTTCCAACAATTACGGGCCGTATCATTTCCCTGAGAAGCTGATTCCGCTGGTGATTCTCAATTGTCTGGACCATAAGCCGCTGCCCGTCTACGGCAAGGGCGCGAATGTGCGTGACTGGCTGTATGTCGATGACCATGTCAAGGCGTTGTGCCTGGTCAATGAGAAGGGCGTTCCGGGCGAAACCTATAACGTGGGCGGGCACAACGAGCGCACCAATCTTGAGGTGGTCAGGACAATCTGCGCGATCATGGACGAACTGCGGCCGCTGACGGCGGGTGATGGTCTGGCGCACTATGCGGAGCTCATCACTTATGTCGCCGACCGTCCCGGGCACGACCTTCGCTATGCCATCGATCCGACCAAGCTGATGACGGAGCTCGGGTGGAAGCCAGAGGAGAATTTCGAGACCGGGATCCGCAAGACGGTTCAGTGGTATTTGGACAACGAATGGTGGTGGAAGCCCATTCATGAAGGCCGTTACGCCGGTCAGCGGCTGGGTCAGGGCTGATTGGCTTGGATTTGACATTCAATTAGGTATCATCAATTAGCAAAGCGAGGCAATAATGAACGAAGCGGAGAAAGCGAGGTTGGCGAGGGTCGGCAAGACCTTCAATGCCAAGAAGTACATTGCGGAGGAGATCGAAGCCATCCGCAAGCAGGTCGGCGACAAGAAGGTGCTGCTGGCGATGTCGGGCGGAGTTGACAGTTCCGTGTGCGCGGTGCTGTTGCAGAAGGCGATCGGCAAGCAGCTCGTCTGCGTGTTTGTCGACCACGGCTGCATGCGCCTGAACGAAGCCAAGGAGGTCAAGAAGGTCTTCAAGGGCAAGTTCGGCATCAATCTGATCGCCCTGGATTGCGAAAAGCGCTTCCTTGACAAGGCGAAGGGTGTTACCGATCCCGAGACCAAGCGGAAGATCATCGGCGGCGAGTTCATCAAGGTCTTTGCCGATACGGCCCGTGACCTTCAGAAGAAGATGGGCGACATTGATTTCCTCGGCCAGGGCACGATCTATCCCGACATCATCGAGTCCGGGGTGGGCGGCCACAAGGCGGTCAAGGCCCATCATAACGTGGGAGGGCTCCCGAAGGACATCATCTTCAAGGGTCTGGTCGAGCCGGTGAAGTATCTCTACAAGGACGAAGTGCGCAAGGTCGGCAAGCTGCTGGGAATCCCCGAGGAGATGGTCATGCGCCAGCCGTTCCCGGGACCGGGGCTGGCGGTCCGCTGCATCGGCGAGCTTACCAAGGAGAAGCTCGACATCCTCCGTCAGGCCGATTTCATCTTCCGCGACGAGATGCACAAGGCGAAGCTGGACAAGAAGGCCCAGCAGTTCTTTGCCATCATGACGAACGTGAAGTCGGTCGGGGTCAAGAACAACGCCCGCACCTTCGGCTATGTCATCGGCATCCGGGCGATTACCACTTCGCAGTTCGTGAAGGCCGGTATCGTGGAGCTGCCGTTCAAGTTCGTGACGATGGTCGCCGAGAAGATAGCCACCAGGGTCAAGGGCGCGAACCGCGTGGTCTGGGACATTACGCCCAAGCCGCCGGCGACGATCGAATGGGAGTGAGCCGCAGCAGGATATTCATCGACGGGTCGGCGGGCACGACCGGGCTCCGGATCCGGGAACGGCTCGCCGAGCGCCGCGACCTTGAGGTCGTTGTGCTTCCCGAAGCGACGCGCAAGGATCCGGAGGCGCGGCGGGCGGCGTTGAACGACGCGGAAGTGGCGTTTCTCTGCCTGCCGGACGCAGCGGCAGTGGAGGCGGTGGCGCTGGTGGAGAATCCCGACACGGTGATCATCGACACTTCCACCGCTCATCGCGTGAATCCGGCGTGGGAATACGGTTTTCCGGAACTGACCGGCCGGCGGGAGCGGATTGCCGCCGCGAAGCGCATCGCCAATCCCGGCTGCCATGCCAGCGGTTTCGTTGCGCTGGTCGCTCCGCTGGCGGAAAGCGGGCTCCTGGCGCCGACGGCGGAGCTCGCGGCCTTTTCGCTGACGGGCTATTCCGGCGGCGGCAAGAAGATGATTGCGGAATATGATGAACGGCTGGGAACTGGCGGTCAGGCGCCGGGCCGCGATCTGTATCTCGGCGGCCGTCAGTATGCCTTGGGTCAGGTGCACAAGCATCTGCCGGAGATGGTGAAGGTCTGCGGGCTTGAGCATCCGCCGGTGTTTTCGCCGGTCGTCGTGCCGCATCTGAGCGGCATGGAGGTGACGGTGCCGCTGCACCGCATTGGGTTGGAGCAGGTCCGGGCCTGCTATCGCGAATATTATGCCGAGGCGAAGCTGGTGCGGTTCGTTGAAGATGCTAGCGCCGGCGGCATCCTTTCCTCGGCGGCGATGTCGGGGCGTGACGATCTGGTGGTCTCGGCCTACGGCAATGACGAGCGCGTCGTGCTGGTGGCGCTTTTTGACAATCTCGGCAAAGGGGCTTCGGGCGCGGCGATTCAGAATATGAATCTGGCGCTGGGCAAGGACGAGACCGAGGGGCTGGTGGTTTGAGCTGGAGCGACGATGCGAATCCTGACGAGATATGTGCTGCGGGAATTTCTGATTCCGTTTAGCTGTTGCCTGACGGGCTTTGTGTCGATTTATGTGCTTTTCGACTTGTTCGGCTCCTTTTCCCGCATGGTTGAGGCGAAGATCGGCTGGGGCACGGCGGTGCTTTACTTTTGCGGTTATCTGGCGCCGTACTTTCATTATATCGTGCCGGCGGCGCTGATGATGGCGACCCTGTACACGATGTGGAGCTTCTGCCGGCATAGCGAGATTACCGCCATGCGGGCCAGCGGGGTGAGCTTTATTACGATCGTCAAGCCGTTGCTGGCGGTGGCGCTGGTCATGAGCGGGGCGGTAGTCTGGGTCAACGAGGTGTTTGTGCCCGGCAAGGCCCAGTGGGCCGCGCAGATGAAGGCCGACAAGTTCGATTTGCAGGTTTTTTCCAAGTCAGACAATATCGTCTATCGCAATGCCAAGGGTGATCGCATCTGGAATGTCGATACGATGCTGGATGAGAGCGGCGCCCACCTGAAGGGGGTGCGGGTCACGGTGGATCGTCCTGACGGCGGCGCGCGGCTGATGAATGCGGAGGCCGAGCGTGCCGACTATCTGGATGGCGAATGGTGGTTTACCAACTTCAAGGTGCAGCATTACGATGCGGGCGGCCAGGAAATCGCGACGCCGACGCCGGAGCTGGACGCGCTGCCGATGCGCTGCTTCGTGGAGTTCGATGAACGACCGGTGGATTTTCTGACGCTGAATCGCGAGTGGCGGTTCAATTCCGTGCGGGATCGCCTGCGCTATCTTGACAATCATCCTTCGCTGTCGCCGGAGAATCGCCGCGACTGCCTTTATGACGTCTGGGCGCAGGTATTTTCGCCGCTGGCATGCATTATCATCACTTTGTTTGCGATTCCGGCCGGCATCGCTTCCGGGCGTCAAAGCGTCTTCAAGGGCATTCTCGGCGCGTTGGGGCTGTATTTTGCCTTCTACGGCTTTACCATTGCTATGATGGTGGTGGCGAAGAACGGCTGGCTTCCGCCGTTGCCGTCGGCGGCTTTGCCGGCGGTGGTCTTTTTGGCACTGGGCGTGCGCAGCTTCATCCGCCAGCGCTGAAGGTTTGCAATGCAATTTTCCCCCTTGCCAAGTGAATGCGGGTTTTGGTATACTATTTGTCAATCGCACCCGTGGTGAAATTGGCATACACGCCAGATTCAGGTTCTGGTGCCGCAAGGTGTGTGGGTTCAAATCCCACCGGGTGCACCAAATAGCTGGCCCCTTCGTCTATCGGCTAGGACATCTGGTTCTCATCCAGGTAAGAGGAGTTCGACTCTCCTAGGGGCTGCCAAAGGGCATGAAGAGACTGGGGCGATTTATCTGGAAAACGATGGAGCTGGGCTTCGTCGTTTTTTTCGTTTTCCTAGTTTCGCTGTGCTTTCGCTCGCAGCAACTGCCGGCTGAGTGGATTGAGCAGCTGGCGGGTAATTGTTTGCCCTCAAACTTGGTTTTGCGTCTGGATTCGGCTTCGTTCGGCCTGCGACAGGGGCTGTTTCTGCGGGGGGTGCGGGTTTTCGACACCGAGCAGCAGGATCCGCTGCGCATCTTGGCGGGGGCCGACAGCGTGACGCTTTATCCGCTTTCGCGCCATCTGGAGATTGTCGGGGCGCGTTATCCGCGGCTGCCGGACAGTTACTATGCGCCGGGTAATCAAGAGCGGAATGCGCCGCTGGAGTGGGAGTTGCCGGAGCTGGGGCGCTGGACCTTGTCCTTGGTCGGCGGCGATATCCTGTCGGTGCGGCCGGAAACGCTGACGGCGACAGTTACGGTCACGTCTCGCCGCCTTTCGGTTGATGAGGTTCACTTGGTATGGCCGGACCGCGACCAGCGGATGTCGCTTACGGGGGGCTGCCGAATCGATCTCGAACGCCAGGAGCTGACGGGCGAGTGCCGCGGATTGGCGCGGCAGGCCAATATCCGCCCGTTGATCGAGACCTTGGACTTGCCGTCAACCCTGCCGTATATTGACGCGTTTACGGAAGTTCCGGGGGCGGTGCCAGCCGGTTGCGAATGGAAGGTAAATCTCGTCAACAACGACTTTGACATGGATTTGGACTTAAGGCCTACGCTCGGCAAGTACAATGCCGTCTCCATGAAACGCGCCGAGGGGAAAAT
Source organism: Kiritimatiellia bacterium (assembly GCA_045598785.1). Lineage (GTDB taxonomy): Bacteria > Verrucomicrobiota > Kiritimatiellia > RFP12 > UBA1067 > UBA1067. The sequence goes on along the minus strand of JAZLMR010000060.1, from coordinate 9,341 downwards.
CCATCTCCACGTCTATACGCGCGGGAATTCGCTCAATTATCGCCAGACCATCGGGCCGATCCACGGGGTCGGGCTCAAAGACCAGCCGTTGGACGGCACGGTGATCGTGACGGGTACGAACGGCTACAATACGGTCGACATCGAGGCGAAGAGCGCCTTGCCGCTGGCTGATCTGCTGAAGATCGGCGGCTTTACCGGCGACTATGTCGGCGAGGATATCTTCGGCGATTCGGAATGCCGGCTGCAGTTTCGCTTCCCGCGGTCGATGACCAACAATTACGAGGTCTTGAACGGCCATGGCCGGTTTAAGGTGACGAACGGGCATTTGATGCGGATGAAGGGCTTTCGCGGGCTGCTGGCGGCGATGCCGGCGGTGGCGCCGGGAATTTCCTGGCTCACGGACAGCACGCAGGCGGCGGGAAGTTACCGAATCGAGAACGGCGTAGTCAAGGTGGAAGACTTTTATCTTGAAGGGACGCTGTTTTCCATCAAGATGTACGGGCAGTTCGATGCGGTCAGGAATCAGCTGGACTTCATCGTGCGGGTGCAGTTTACGCGCAAGGATTCGATGCTCGGCAAGGTGCTGCATCCGCTGACCTGGCCGTTTACCAAGCTGTTGCTGGAGTTCAAGCTGGAGGGCACCCCCGAGCATCCGACTTGGACTTATCTGAGTGTCGTCCATCGCCTATTGGAGGTAGTGCAATGAACTTGACCAGCCCGAGCCAAGTCAAGGCCTGGTGCATCGAGAATGGCTTTCATCCCAACAAAGTGCTGGGGCAGAACTTCCTGATCGACCGCAATGCGCTGGAGGCGATTGTGGCGGCGGGGCTGGAGAATGTTGGAGGGGCGGAAGGTTCGGATGCGCAGCTGCGCCCGCAGGTTCTTGAAATCGGGCCGGGGTTGGGGGTGCTCACGGAGGAAATGCTGAAAAGGGGCTGTCGGGTGACGGCGGTGGAGAAAGATCCGGTGCTGGCGGCGCGGCTGGCGGAATCGCTGGGGAATCCGAAGGACCTTGAAGTCATCACCGGAGATGCCCTCGACTGGATTGCCCGTTCGAACCTTCCGGCCGCCGCATCTTCGGACGCAGGTTTCTCCTGTATGATTTCCAACTTGCCCTATCAGGCGGGCACGCGCATTCTGCTGGAGCTGGTGCAGGCGCGCACGCTGTCGTCAATGACGGTGCTGGTGCAGACCGAGGTGGCGGAACGGCTGGCGGCAGGTCCGGGGTCGAAGACCCGCGGGCTGGCGGGGGTCTGGGCGCAGCTCGACTATGACGTGAAGATCGTGCGCAAGGTCGCCGCCAGCTGTTTCTGGCCGCGGCCGGAAATCGGCTCCACCGTAGTGCGTCTCGACCGGCACGAGCGCAATGCGGAACTGACGGCGGAAACGCGCAGGCGGTTCCACTGGCTGACCAAACAGGCCTTCGAGCACCGCAGAAAGCAACTTGGCAGCATCTTCAAGGATATGATACAATCCACAGCCAGAGCCGAGGAGCTCTCAAACAACGATTGGATCGAACTTGCGAAAGGACTTTAGGGGATGAAGACGCCGGAGCAGTTTCTTGCGGAAAACGGGTTTGTGATTGGCGAAAAGATTGATCGCCATGGTATGATTTCCCTGTTTTTGTCGGAGATGGACAAGGGCCTCAAGGGGGAGCCGTCGTCGTTGCGGATGATTCCCGCCTATGTGGGCGTCAACGGGCGCATTCCCGAAGGGGCGAAAGCGGCGGTGCTGGATGCGGGCGGCACGAATTTCCGGTCGGCGATCGTGTCGATTCCGCCGAAGGTCGAAGACCGCCGGAACCAGCCGATGCCGGGCAGCCAGGGGCCGGTCGGCGAGGATGAATTTTACGCGGCCTTTGCCGCGGAACTCAAGCGGGTTGCGCCGCAGGCCACGGCCAAGCGCTACGGCTGGTGCTTTTCTTACAATGCCGACGTGACGCCGGAGCTGGACGCTCGGCTCAATTGCTGGACCAAGGGCATTCAGGCGCCGGAGATCGTCGGTCAGTATGTCGGCAAGGAGCTGTTGAAGCGGCTGGGCGGCGGGCAGGTCGCGATTGTCAACGACACCGTGGCGACGCTGCTGGCCGCCAAGGCGACGGAGGGCGACCGCACCTATTCTTCCTACATCGGCTTTATCCTCGGCACCGGCACCAACACGGCCTATGTCGAGCGCAATGTCAACATCGTCAAGTGCCCGGAGCTCGATCCCGAGGGCTCGATGATCATCAACGCCGAATCGGGTTCGATGGACAAGGTGGCGACTTCCAAGTTCGACCAGGCGATGGACCAGAAGCAGATTGACCCCGGGCATAACATCTTTGAGAAGATGATCGCCGGCGCCTATCTCGGTGGCATCGGGCTGGAGATTTGGAAGGCGGCGGCCAAGGAGGGTATGTTCTCCGACAAGGCGGCGGCGGGAATCGGCGGGCTCGGGCAGCTGGCGACGATCGACTTCGACAATTTCTGCGCCGGAGTGAAGCTGGAAGGGCGGGAGAATCCGCTGGACACGGTCTTCGCCCAGCCGGAGGACGCCAAGATGGCGCGGCGGCTCGGCATTCCGGTCTTTGAACGGGCGGCGGTGCTGACGGCCGTGCATCTGGCGGCGTTCTGCATCAAGTCCGGCGGCGGGGCGGATCCTTCGGCGCCGATCGCCATCAATGCCGACGGCTCCACCTACTACAAGACGCGGGCGATTCCGTTTGCCGAGACGGTGAAGCGGGAGCTGGACGACATGCTGATCCGTCGGCGCAACATCCACTATTGCATCACGCCGCAGGTTGACGACGCGCCGATGGTGGGCGCGGCGATTGCCGCGATGCTGTAAGCGAGGTTCGGGAAAACTGATGACGATGAAAATGCAAAAGGCGGGGATGGCGCTGCTCCTGGGAATGCTGGCGCCGGCGGCGGGTGCGATTGAGATTGACGGAATCGTGGCGAAGGTGGGGTCGGAGTCGATTCTGAAATCCGATGTCATCAATGAGATGCGCCGTTACGGCCAGGTGGATCCGTCAAGGTTTGCCGAGGTGCGCAATGAGCTCATCGACCGCAAGCTGATCCTCAAGTCGGCGAGTCAGTCGAAGTTCACGATGCAGGAATGGGTGGTCGAGAATCGGGTGCGCGAAATCGTCAACCGGGCGTTTGACGGCGACCGCAACCGGCTGATGGACATGCTGTCGCAGCAGAAGGTGTCCTATTCGGAGTGGTATCAGCGCGTCAAGGAGGACCTGATCGTCGGGGCCATGCGCTGGAATGTGGTGGACAAGAACGTCACCGCCTCGCCAGCCGCCATCCGCCGCGAGTATGCCGAGCACCGGTCCCGTTATGTCGAGCAGCATCTGGTGTCGGTGTCGGTGATCACGCTGTCGCCGGAAAACGCGGCTCGGCGGGACGAGATCGCGGCGCAGCTGAAGGAAAAGAGCTTTGAGGCGCTGGGCGCCAAGGTTTACGCGAATGTGCAGCCCGAAGACAACTTTCAGCCGGAAATTGTCAGTGAAATCGAGAAGATGCCCAAGGGCACCATCAGCCACTGGATTGAACTGGACGGCTGGAGCTTCCTGATTCGCAAGGATGACGAGACCCAGGGCCGGCAGCTGACTTTTGAAGAGGCCTACGACCAGATTGAGGCGAATGTGAAGGAGGCGCGGGCCAAGCAGCTTTACCTGGAATGGCTTGAACGTCTGCGCGCCGAGTCGTACATCAGGGTCTATTGATGCTGCGGCTGCTGCGCGTCTTCATTCGCCGCTGGGCGTGGATAATCGCGTTTCTCGCCTTGGGCGGGGCGATTGCCTACGGGGTGATGACGCTCTGGCCGCCGGTTTACCTGGCGACGGCGACGTTTACGCTAAATCTTCAGCGGGCGGCCGGCGGGCGGCCGGCGGCGGTGATGGAGAACGGCTACGCCAGCCTGATTAACACCGGGTATTCCGCCTGGCATTCGGACGCGGTGCTTCTGGATGTTTTGAAACGCTATCGGGCGCGGCACGTGGCGTCGAAGGAGCCGGACGACGAAATCGTGCAGCTGGCGGCGCGGGCGGACTTCGAGCTGTTGCCGCGCTCGCGGGTGATTCAGATTTCGGTCTTTGCCGATTCGCCGGAATTGGCGTCGGAAGTCGCCAGCTGCTATGTGGAGGCGATTGCCGAATATTACGAGGCGGAGAACCGCAGGCGCTGCAACGAGGGGGTGGCGAGCATTCGCCAGCAGGCGGAAGACCAGCGGCTGCTGGTCAAGCAGCTTTCCGAGCGGCTGGTCAGGCTGCGGACGGCCAGCAAGCTGGATGGAACGCAGATCGACTTGAAGATCGCCGACAGCGAATACCAGCAGGTCGCCGAAGAGGTGACGGAACTGGAGGCCGAGGAGTCGCGGTTGGTGGAGCTGGAGATGTTGCTTGCCACGCTCAAGGATAATCCCCGCACGGATGTCGGCATTCCGCCAGGAGCGACGATGGCCAGTGAAGTGTACAAGGAACTGCGGGCCTGTCAGGAGGCCGAAGACGCCTGTCGGGCGATGCTGGGCACCTATACGCGGCGGCATCCGCAGGTGCGGCTGGCGGGCATGGAGGTGCTGGCGGCGCGCAAGCGGCTGAAGGAATCGGCCGGGCGGGCCTATGAGACCTGCAAGTCGACTTTGGATGAAGTGCGTTCGCGGCTGCAGCTGCGGCGTGAGCGCAAGACCGAGATTGAGACCGAGCGCTCGGGGCTGGTCAGCGGCCGGGCGTATGCGGAGGCGAGTCTGCAGCGCTGCACCGACGAGCTTAAGATCGCCCAGCAGGTGCTGCAGGAGCTGCTGATCCGCGAGAACACCGCCTTTATGCAGGTGGAGCGCGGTTGCGGTACCGTTCAGCTCGGGCAGCCGTCGGCGGTGCCGGAAAGTCCCTATTTCCCCAATCCGCTTTGGGTTTACGGGGGGGCAGGGGGCGTCTTTCTGGCGCTCGGGCTGGCTTTCGCCTGGTTTCTGGACTCGCGCGAAGACCTGCTTTTCGATCTGGAGGATCTGGTGGCGCGGCTGCCGGTTCGGGTGCTGACGGTTCTGCCGCATGTCTATCATCGGCAGCGCGCCAATGTCGCCCGCTCGCTGGAGTTCGACCCGCACACCGAATTCGCCGAGGGAATCGAGACCCTGCGACAGAATCTTGATCTGGTGCGCGCCGAGAATCGCGCCGCTCAGCTGCTGGTGGTTTCGACGCAGCCGGGCGAAGGCAAGACCATCACCTCGACTTCGATCGCCATCTCCCTGGCGCAGGCGGGCTTCCGCACCTTGCTGGCCGACTTCGACTTGCGCCGGCCGCAGCAGGCGACCATCTGGAATCTGGCCTTGTCTCGCGAACGCAGTTTTTCCCATGTGCTGGAGACGGCGCTGGACACTACGCCGGACTTTTCCCGGCTGGTCAATGCCGTGCCGGTAAAGAACCTGCAGGTCATTGCCTCGCTGCCGCCGGACGACGTGCACCCGGCTTCGATCTTCGGGCGGGCCGCCGTCAAGGCGTTCTTTTCCTGGGCGCAGGTCGCCTACGACTATGTGGTCGTGGACGCTCCGCCGTTCGGGCTGGTCGGCGACGTGGTGTCGCTCGCGACGCTGGTGGACACGGTGCTGGTCATGTGCCGCCCCGACCGCTCGTCGGTGAATTACATTTCCGCCTGCGTGAACTACCTGACCGAGGCGGGGGCCAACATCGGCGGAATTGTGGTGAATGACGCCAACTCGTCCGTGAGTCTGCCGACTGGCGGCCAGCGGCTGCGGAATTGTCAGCCCGACACCGAGTTGAGCGCTGCCGACCTGGATGAGTTTGACCGCACTCGGCAATTCACGGATGACGAATGAGACGTGGCCATGGAGCGCCTGGACCGACATTTGCAACAGCGCTATCCCGACTTCTCGCGGTCGCGGCTCGAGGGTCTCGTCAAAGGCGGCTTCGTGAAGGTCAATGACGCCGTGGCCGACAAGGCGGGAATGAAGGTGGCCGAGACCGATGTCATCGAGGTCGAGATTCCGCCGCCGGTGCCGGCCGTTCCCGAGCCCGAGGATCTGCCGCTCGACATTGTCTACGAAGACGCGGAGCTGCTGGTGGTGAACAAGGCGCCCGGCATGGTGGTGCATCCGGCGCCCGGGCACTTTACGGGCACGCTGGTCAATGCGCTCCTGCATCATTGCCCGGATCTCGGCGGCATCGGCGGGGTGGCGCGGCCGGGCATCGTCCATCGGCTGGACCAGGACACTTCCGGGCTTCTGGTCGTAGCCAAGTCGGAGCCGGCGATGGCGGCGCTGGTCAAGGCGTTTGCCAGCCACGTTCACATTGAGAAGACTTATCTGGCCGTCGTTCACGGCCGGCCGCGGCTCAATGCCGGGCGGATTGAGAACCTCATCGGCCGGCACCCGGTCGACCGCAAGCGAATGGCGATCGTGGAGCGCAACGGCAAGTCGGCGATTACCAACTGGAAGGTGGCCGGGCCCGGCGAATTGCCCGAAGGGTGCACCGGGGCGATGGCTCCGCGCCTGACGCCGGTCATCTGCCGGATCGAGACCGGGCGCACGCATCAGATTCGCGTGCATCTGGCCTCGCTCGGTTGCCCGGTCATCGGCGATGCGGTTTACGGCCGGCATGCGCTGGACCGGCAGCTGTCGCCGGTACCGGCGCGGCAGATGCTGCATGCCTGGAAGCTTCGGCTCTATCATCCGATCACGAATAAGCCGATCAGCTTTGAAGCCCCGGTTCCGCCGGATATGCGCGCGTATCTTTGAAATTAAATTTTCCCCCTTGCGCACAGTCGGCTGTTTGTGATATACTACGCATCACTTTCACGGAACACGGGGTTGTGGCGCAATTGGTTAGCGCACTGGACTGTCGATCCGGGGGTTGCGGGTTCGAGCCCCGTCGACCCCGCCAGTACGAGAAAGCAGGCGATTGCCTCGTGGTGTAACGGTAGCACCGCAGATTCTGATTCTGCTTGTTGGGGTTCGAATCCCTGCGAGGCAACCATTGAACTTCAGCATCAAATCGAACCCCCTTAAATCTCAGACAGGCGGTTCGATTCGTGTTTGTAGGGGTTTCCGCGCTGTCTGAAAGTATAATATGCGCATATGGAGGTTGTGGGGGATTTGAGCATAACGTGGTGGATGTGGGCGATGATTGCCGCTGTTGGCATATTGCTCTCACTTTGCGTTATCCTAAAACTCCATGAGCTTGACATTTATCCTCTTCGAGAGGCGACAAAGATCATTCGCCGTCCTTGGTTTGAGGCGGTTCTCCTGTTGTTTTGCGTTGGCGGTCTCATCCAATATGGTGCGACGAAGGGGACAAATGGAACGGAGAACGCGAATCAGCCGTCCCGTCTGACACAACGTTCGGGACTGCAATCTGGCGATTCGAGTGGCTTCGGGGATGGTCGTGGAGAGACGTTTGCGATCACCAACCTGTGCTTTACGGGAATCGTTCCATTGTCCAATTCTGTCTGCTTGTCCGTCGCCTGGCCGACGAATATGTTTGTCGAAGGGACGACATTGGACTTCTTTGCGAAGGTCAATGCGCTAACCAACGGGTGGACTTGGCTTGAAGCCTACGCTACCGTTCCGTTTGCGACAAATCTGGAGGTGGAAATCGCCTATCCGATTCTTGTATCAAGTCCAAGTGTTCCTGCCGCAATGTTTTTCCGGGTTCAGGATCGAAACACGTGTGCGTTGACAATGCGCGACTCCGATTTGGACGGGATTCCGGATGTCTACGAATTGCACAACGGCACGAACCCCTATGTTCCGGATTCTGGATCGGTGCCCCGGCTGACAGTTGGGCAGAACGGCACATATGCTTCCGTGGAGGCGGCGCTTGCAGACAGCATGGCATATTCGGTTGTCGCATTGGGAGGAGAGACTTTTGTGCAGTCGAATTCTCTTGTCATGCCGAGTCACCCTGTGTTGATTGAAGGCCCGGATGGTGGGTATGCCGTGATCCAAAGTGATTCGGAAATTGGCGCTATTATGCTGACGGATGGACAGGGTGTGCAGACGATGTTTCGAAACCTGATTGTCGATTTGCGCGCTCAAAGGAACTTTCAGGCCGGTTTCTGGGTCGGCGGAAACACGCCGTGGACTGGGCGGGGCGCAGCGGCCACTTTTGAGAATGTGCGCATTCGTGCAAATTATCCAGGTGTCGAACACTTCGGATGGTTGTTCTATGGGAACGATGGCGGCTCTTCAGTCTTGAGGCAATGCGTGATGAATGCCGCCGGATCGACGTGGGCGTATGGCGTTTCAGCATTCAATGCGGCGTCAAACGTGATCGAGGATTGTGCGTTTCTGAACATGCCGACGAATGCCGGAGAAACGGCTGCGATAGCCGTTTTGTCGCGCGAGTCGACGAATGTAGTGACCAGGGCTGAGACGGCAGAAAATCGTCCTGATCTTTCGTGGGCTGGATATCCTTATGGAGGATCATATAGCCAGACGGCTGATGCGGATGGAGACGGTCTTCCCGACTGCGATGAAATCTTCTTGACCAACACGGATCCTTGGCTGGCCGATTCGGATGGAGACAGGATCTTGGATGGCGAAGAAGTGGAAGACGAGACGGATCCGCAGAATCTGAATTCGCACGGATATCGGCTCGTCATCTCCGTGCGGAATGCTGACGTTATTCCAAATGTAACGAATTATGTCTTTGTCGCTTCCGACGCTGATCAATGGCGTGATTTGGTTTACTTCTGTAGCGGGGAGGGAGGTGCAACCAATTTCCTGTGGAAGATTGAAGGCGGGGCGCTGATTGTCAGTTCGTTACGAGATCTCAACCGTAACGGAATTGTAGATTCCGATGACGACATTGTTCTTAGCAACAGGGTTTCGGGGTTGCAGGCGGTTGCGGACGTAACATTTTCTTTCGGAGACGTTGATGGTGATGGAATTTTGGATATACAAGAATTGGCAGATGGTTCTGATCCTTATGATTCAAGTCAGTTTTGCTTTAATCTGACCTTGGTCGAGCAGGGGATATTTCACACGACGAATTTTCTATCTGGAGAAATCTGTGTCGGCAGCCGAACTATATGTGGGCCTTTGTCTTTGTCTGGGCGACAGTGGAAGGCCGATGTCGGGCATGTCGTTGTTTCCAATCGTGATCAGCTTGCCGCTTTCTTCTGGGATGATGTCAATGCGAATGGTGTACGTGATGCGGGTGAGATGTGCGTTACCCAGCAAATGAAAATTGTCGGACATGAGAATTGCCTTACAAATACACTTGAAATGGGTGGCTTCGACATGGACAAGGATGGCATGTTGGATTATTGGGAGGATTTGCACAAAGATGCAGGATTGTCGCCGACAAATGCCGCAGACGCATTTCTTGATGTTGATGC
>JAZLMR010000059.1:0-18203 GCA_045598785.1 Kiritimatiellia bacterium | reverse complement strand
CAGCTGGCGGAAGCGGACGGAGCGGTCAGACGTGTCGTAGAGGACGTAGGAGGAGTAGCAGGATCCGTTCGATTCGCGAGGATAGCCGACGGAACCGGGATTGACGATGTAGCGCTTGCCGTCCTCCAGCGTGAAGTCCTGTGGTTCGAGACGATAGACCGTTCCGCTCTGTCCGGTGAGGAAGAGGCCCGGCACATGGGTGTGTCCGACGAACATCAGCTGGGCGTCCGTGGCGGCGAAGTTGACCCCGGCGGACGTTTCGTCGTCGATGTAGTTGAAGGCCTTCGGGTCGGTGAAGTCACCATGCGCGGCAATCGCACCCTCGAGCCGGCAATCGTAGGGAAGGGTGCGGAGCCAGCCGAGTTCCACGGAGTCCAACGCCTCGCGGTGGCGCTTGACGGCATCGCCCGCGAGATCGATGAAATCATTCGCGCCCTGGCGTCCGGAGACCGCATCGTCGTGGTTGCCGGCGAGGGTGATCGCCGCAGTGCGGCGGATGAGTGCGAGCGTAGCCTTCGGAAGCGGACCGTAGCCGACGACATCGCCGAGGCAGACAATCGTCTCCGCGCCCTGTGCGGCCGCGTCCTCCAGCACGTGCCGGAGGGCGGATTCGTTCGCGTGAATGTCGGAGATGATTGCGTACCTCATTGTGAGCAAATGTACGAGAGGTGCGAGATTTCGGAGATTACGTCTCGGGCAGGATGAAGAGCAGCACGAGGTTCGTCAGGTTGAAGAGCCCGTGGTTCAGGATCGCGCACCAGAGGCGCGCGGTCTTTTTGTAGAGCCAGCACTGGGCGAGACCGAAGAAGAAAAGGGCGATGAACGCCGCGTCCGGCCAGGGCTGGAAGAGGTAATGGGCCGCGGAGAAGAGGATGGATGAGATAGTTGCCACGGTCAATGGTAGGGCGAGGACTCCGGCCTCGCCGCAATCGTTCAGAGGCGCGGTTTCCGCCGAATCATGATTGCGGTGCGCCCGGAGTGCGCGCCCTACCTTGATCGGTAGACGGAACAGGCAGTACCTGAAGATCAGCTCCTCGATGGCCGGCATGAGGATGATGACCTGGGCGCAGAGGAGGATGAAGGTTCGGTTCCAGCCGGCGTAGCGCTTCACGAGCTCGATGTTCGCCTGATCGGGAAGCTCGATGCCGAACCACTTGGCGACGAGTTGGGTGAGATAGCAAAGGCCGATGGTCGCAGCTGCAATCACCGGCCATGCTTTGAGTGTGAACTTCAGGTTCTTCACGCCTCGGCCTGAACTTCGGACCCCGTTCCCCTGATCTTCAGATGAAGCTCGCGGAGCTGCTGCTCGGTCACGTAGTTCGGTGCGTCCATCATGAGGTCCTGGGCCTTCTGGTTCATCGGGAAGGCGATGACCTCGCGGATGTTCGGCGTGGCGGTGAGGAGCATGACCATGCGATCCACGCCCGGGGCGATGCCGCCGTGCGGCGGGGCGCCGAACTGGAACGCGTTGTAGAGGCAGCCGAACTTCTGCTGGACGACTTCCTTCGGATAGCCCGCGATCTCGAACGCCTTCTCCATGATGTCGATGCGGTGGTTGCGGATCGCGCCCGAGGAGAGCTCGATGCCGTTGCAGACGACGTCGTACTGGTAGGCCTCGATGGTAAGCGGCTCCTTGGCCGTAAGCGCCTCCAGCCCGCCCTGGGGCATCGAGAAGGGGTTGTGGGAGAAGATGATCTTGCCGGTTTCGGGATCCTTCTCGTAGAACGGGAAGTCGACGATCCAGCAGAACTTGTAGCAGTTCTTCTCGCAAATCGGATTCGTGAGGTGGTTGGCGATGTCGGTGCGGACGAGACCGGAGAGCCGGTTGCATTCGTCGACATCCGCCGCCATGAAGAAGAGCGCGTCGCCCGGTTCCATGCCCGCGAGCTTTTTCATCTCCTCCAGCTGTTCGCTCGAGAGGAACTTCGCGATCGGGCCCTTCAGTTCGCCTTCCTTCGTCCAGCTGATGTAGCCGAGGCCCTTGCCGCCGTTCTCCTTGACGAACGCCTCGCGCTTGTCGAACCACGTGCGGGTCTCGACGCCGACGATGCCCTTCACGAGCAGCCCCTTGACGAGGCCGCCGTTCTGAACGCACGCCGCGAACGCCTTGAAGCTGGCCTTGGCGAAAAAGTCCGACATGTTGAACCACTTGAGCGGGTTGCGGAGATCGGGCTTGTCGCTGCCGTAGGTCATCATCGCGTCGCGATACTTGATGCGCGGCCACGGGGCTTCGTTGCAGCTCCAGGTGGAGAACTTCGTGAAGGTCTTGCCGACGACGTCTTCGACCACGGCGAAGATCTCGTCCTGCGTCACATAGCTCATCTCGATGTCGAGCTGATAGAACTCGCCCGGGCTGCGGTCGGCGCGCGCGGCTTCGTCGCGGAAGCACGGCGCGATCTGGAAATACTTGTCAAAGCCCGAGACCTGTAGCAGCTGCTTGAACATCTGCGGCGCCTGCGGCAGGGCGTAGAACATGCCGCGGTGGAGCCGGCTCGGAACGAGGTAGTCGCGCGCGCCCTCAGGCGAAGAAGCGGTCAGAATCGGGGTCTGGAATTCGTTGAAGCCCTTTTCCCACATCTGCTGGCGGAGGAACTTGATCACTTCCGAACGAAGGATCAGGTTCTTGTGCAGCTTTTCGCGGCGAAGGTCGAGGAAGCGGTATTTGAGGCGCACGTCCTCGGACTCGTCGGCCTTTTCGTCGGGAATGTAGATCGGGGTCACTTCGGACGCCGATTCCATGACGAGTTCGTTCGCCTCGATTTCAATCTCGCCGGTCGGCAGGTCGGGGTTGATGGTGTCGGGCGTGCGGAGCTTCACTTCGCCGGTCACGGTGATGACCGATTCGAGGTGGGCCTTCTCGACGAGGCCGAAGAAGCTGCGCGACGGATGGACGACGATCTGCGTCAGGCCGTAGTGGTCGCGAAGGTCGACGAAGAGAATGCCGCCGTGGTCGCGAAGGCGGAACATCCAGCCGGAAAGACGAACAGTTTTCCCTGCGTCGGCAGCGCGAAGCTCGTTGCAGGTGTGGGTGCGATAAGGATGCATTTTTGGATCTCCTAAAAATTTGGGGCTTATTATACCATATTTCCGCCCGGCAAAAGTTGGCGAATTTAAAATCGCATACACTCAAAAGATGATATAATTATTGGAAATCAAGTGCCTTCGGAGAGGGGTGAAATGAACTATCGGATTATCGGAGCTTGGGTGATGGCCGTGGCGCTGGCGGGGGTGGCCGACGGCGCCAACTCCTTTCGCGTCACGCCTTATGTCCAGCATCCGTCGCCGACGGCGATGACGATCATGTGGGTCGCCCAGAATCAGGGCGCGGCCAAGCTGGAATGCTGGAAGACGGGCACGGCGGCGGTGCGCACGCTGACGGCGACGGCGAACAGTGGCCTGGCGAGCGTGGAAACCGGCGGGCGCTTCACCGCCCTCGATCGGCTGGAATACTGCCTGGCCGGCGAACTCGGCTATGACCGCAGTCCTGAAGCCGGCGACAATGTGAGCGGGCGGACGGCGCCCTATCAGTATCGCGCCCGGCTGACGGGGCTGGAGGCGGATACGGAATATTGCTATCGGGTCACGCTGGATGCGAATGGCGTCACTTACGAAAACCGCTTCCGCACGGCGCCGGATCCGAAGCAGTGGCGTGGTTTCAAGTTCATCTACTACTCCGATTCCGAAACCGAGCCGGCCGACAACGATCCGGTCAAGGGCCGGACGACCGACTGGTCGGTCCCGGGGGCGACGGACGTCAATGCGAAGCGCACTTATTATGCCAGTCAGACCGAGGCCTATGCGTCCAATGTCTGCGCGGCGGTGGACTTTGGCGCCGACCTCATCGTCATGGCGGGCGACTTGGCGCAGAAGGGCTCGCGGCAGCTCGACTGGGACGAGTTCTGGCGGCATAACGCCGGCGACATCAACGATCCGGCGGGGCGGCTGCCGATTCTGGCGGCGCCGGGGAATCATGATTATTACAGCTACAATGACGGCGGCCAGTGCGGCATGAAGAAGTTCATGTCCTACTTCGAGCACGAGCCCAACGGCACGACTTTGGACGCCGACCAGCAGGAACGCTTCCATCGGGTCGATTACGGGCCGGTCACCTTCATCTTCCTCGACGGCAACAAGGGCGACGAATCGGATTCGGCGAAAGACACGACGCGGCAAATGACGCGTGCGAACGGCTGTCGGGCGCCGGACTTCAACCCGGGCACCGAGCAATACCGGTGGCTGGAGGCCCAGCTCGCCGATGCGCAGCAAAAAAGCGCATTTACCTTCATCGTGTCGCATCAATGTCCGTTCTCCGCCGGTTATCACGGCCGGGAAAACGGCACCGGCGGCGGCACGTCGGCGGGGTTGGAGCAGTGGTCGGGCCGGGCGCTCCGGGTGCTCTTGCCGCTGATGCACAAGTATGGGGTCGATGGCTGGTTCGCCGGCCACGACGAAATGATGGAGCGGTCGGTCCATACGGGGGAGGAGGTGCTGCCGAGCGGGGAAAAGGTCGCGCATACGTTCAGCATTTGGGACATGGGCATCGCCGGCGACGGGTTGCGCGGCACGATGCTCAACGACAACAAGGCGGATGGCTACGAGGCGTTTCGCGCCGACGTGGATTCGCCGGAAGTCTATGATGAGCGCGGGGTGCTGATTGACGGCGGCAAGCACTACGGGCAGCTGCAGGTTACGATCGACCAGACGGGCGACGGCCATTGGCGCGCGACGTTTGATCCGATTTACGTGTTCTTCAACAACGACGCCGGCGGCAATGCCGTCTATGGCGGCGTGCGGCATTATGCCGACAAGCAAGTGCGCATTTCGAACCGCCAGGTCGGCGCGCCGCCGGAAAGGCCGACCGGGCTTTCTTGGTGGCTGAAGTAAACTGAGGCGATTGCAAAAACCCAACAAGGAGATAAAGACGATGAGCAATGAAACGAGCGATTTCCGTTACAACACCGGCGATACCAAAGTGCCGTGGGCGGCGGTCGGTGAGAACTACAATGCCGCGGACGCGCTGGAGTTCGTCAAGTTCCTGATGCAGCCGAAGGCGGGGGTGAAGGGCGCCGAATATCGGGCGGCGACCCGGCAGGTCGAGACGGCGCTCAAGGCGCTGGCCAAGCTGTCGGTGGCGCCGGGCAAGCTGTCGATGGGCGACAAGGTCGCGGAAGTCGAACGGACGATCGACAAATATCTGGGCGTGGCGGAGGGGTCTTCGCTCTTCGTCACCAATTGCACCGCGGCGCTGGAGCTCGGGTATCGCTATGCCGGCGTCGGGCCCGGCGACGAGGTGATCGTGCCGACCAACACCTTCATCGCCACGGTCGCCTATCCGCTTTCGGTAGGCGCGAAGCTGGTGTTCGCCGATGTCGATCCGAAGACGGTCAACATCGACCCGAAGGACATCGAGCGCAAGATCACCAAGAAGACGAAAATCATCGTACCGGTGCACATCGGCGGCTATCCGTGCGACATGGATGCGATCATGAAGATCGCCAAGCGCCATGATCTGGTGGTGATGGAGGATGCGGCGCATGGCTTTGGCGGCGAATACAAGGGGCGCAAGCTCGGCACCATCGGCCACTTCGGCTGCTTCTCGATGCATGAGGTCAAGAACTGCACTTCCTTCGGCGAGGGCGGCGTCTTTGTCTCCAATGTGCCCGAGTATCGCGCCGAGGCGCGGCGGGCGCGCTTCCTGGGCGTGGACTTCACTTCGAAGATCAAGAACTGGCTTTACAACATTTCGCTCATTCAGGGCAAGGGCAAGGTGCGCTACCAGGCCAGCAACAACGCGTCGGTCACGGAAATCCAGGCGGTCGCGCTGATGCAGCAGCTCAAGCGCTATCCGAAGGTGCTGGCGGAGCGCAAGCGCGAGGCGACTTACATGACCCAGCGGCTTTCGGGGATTCCCGGCGTGAAGCCGCAGCTGCTGGGCGACGGCAAGTCAATCGTGCCGACTTTTCATCTCTATCAGCTGCAGATCGATCCGAAGGTCGTGAAGGGTGACGTGCAGCTCCTGAAGCAGAAGCTGGAGGCGAAGGGCGTGACCAACATTCCGCACTTCGGGCCCATTTACCGTTTTGCCGCTTCGATCGGCAAGGGCTTCGACGAGCGGCGGATCGCCAAGACCTGCCCGAACACTGAGTATGTCTTCGACAAGTGCTACACGCACCTGCCGATCTACGGGTTGACGCGGGCGCAGCTCAAGTACATGGCGGATGCGATCATCGAGGCGGTCGCGGAGATGAAGGCTGGCAAGTAAATGTTCGGTCAGTTCACCGAGCTGGCGTTGCGCTTTTTCTTCCTCTTTACGCCGTTTTTCGCCTTGTCGATGTTTTTGGCGATGACGGCGGAGAAGTCGGAGAAGGAGCGGCGCCAGCTTGCTCACCGGACGGCGCTGGCGACGATTGTCATCGCCGGTCTCCTGTTGTTCTTCGGTCAGTTGATTTTTGCCGTATTCGGGATTACGGTTGACGCCTTTCGCATTGGGGCCGGGATTCTCCTGCTGCTCACGGCGATTGCGCTGATGAACCCCAAAGTGGTTGCGGCGAAGGATGGCGAGGATATTTCGGTAGTGCCGCTGGCGATGCCGATTATCGTAGGGCCGGCGTCCTGCGGCGCCATTATGGTGGCGTCCGCTGAATTGCCGTCGTTTGCGCAAAAGCTGGTGGGGCTTTCGGCGCTGGTTGCGGCCCTGGGGGTGGTTTGGGTAATTCTGATGCTTGGCACTTGGATTGAAAAGCATCTCGGTCGCCGCGGTATTTCGATTCTGATGCGGCTGACGGCGCTGATCCTTTCGGCGCTTTCCGCACAGATGATCATGTCCGGTGTCTGCGGGTTCTTAAAACAGTGACTGGAGCGGACCCTCGGCCGATTTCTCCGCGTAAGCTCAGGGCTTCAGCAGTCGTTTGCGCTGGGCGATGGACGCGGCTTCAGTGCGGCTGGCGGCGCCGAGCTTTTCCAGAATGATCTTGATGTGCGACTTCACGCTCTCTAGGCTGATGTCGGTCTGAAGCGCGATTTCACGGTTGGTAAGTCCGCGGGCGATGGCATCGAGAATTTCGACCTGTCTTGGCGAGAGTTCAGGCAGCGGTGGGTCGTCGGCCAGCAGATGTTCGATGTCGGCGGAGAGAAAAGTTTCCCCGGCGGCGACTTTTTGAATCGCATCAATGAGCTCGTCGTTGCTGGAGCTCTTGAGCACCGCGCCCAGTGCGCCGGCCTTCAGGGCCCTGGCGATGTTTTCGGAGGAGCTGAAGGTGGTCAGGATCAGCACTTGTGTCTGCGGGATGCGCTCATGAAGCTCGGCGGTGGTGGCAACCCCATCCTTGCGGGGCATGACGAGGTCCATGATGATCACGTCGGGCTTGAGCTTGAGCGCTTTCCGGACGGCGTCTTCGCCGTCGTAGGCCTCGCCGACGACTTCAAGGGCCTTGGAAGTGCTCAGCAGCGACGCGAGTCCCATGCGCACGATGGCGTGGTCATCGGCAATTAGAACTTTGATTTTAGACATGGTTCAGAGCTTTTTTTCGTCTTCCGTCTGTGGCGCGTTGATGGCCACGCTGACATAAGTGCCTTTGCCGGGGGTGCTCTCGATGCGAAGTTCGCCTTCGAATCTGGCGATGCGTTCGCGAATGCCTTGAAGGCCAAAGTGCCCGTCGAGCACGCCGAGGCAGCGGTCGGGGTTGAAGCCGCAGCCGTTGTCACGGACGGAGAACTTCAGGATTTCGTCTTCAAGGCTGCCGGCGATCTTGATTTCCGTGGCGTGCCCGTGTCGGACGGCGTTGGCGGCAAGCTCGCGGATGATGCGCAGAATCGTGTGGGCGGTGTTGTCGGTAAAGCGCGAGCGTGGCACATTGAAGCGGACGGAGA
Source organism: Kiritimatiellia bacterium (assembly GCA_045598785.1). Classification (GTDB taxonomy): domain Bacteria; phylum Verrucomicrobiota; class Kiritimatiellia; order RFP12; family UBA1067; genus UBA1067. The sequence goes on along the minus strand of JAZLMR010000059.1, from coordinate 10,334 downwards.
GCTTGGCCTTGCCGAGCGTCTGGCTAAGCGTAAGGGTGATCGCCCGGTTCATGTCGGGTTCTTCCAGCGCCTGACTGCGAAGGTCCCAGAGGCAGTTTCGGAGTTCGCCGCGGCAGGAGTCGATGGTGCGGAGCGCGCGGTTCATGTGTTGGGCGGTGAGCGGCGGCAAAGGCGTTTCGGCGCGCAGGGCGGTGTCGATTTCCATCGCCACGCCGGTAAGGTTCTGGGCGATTGAGTCGTGGAGTTCGACGGCGAGACGCGTCCGTTCGCAGACCTTGAGGTCCGACTCCAGCCGTTCCAATTCTTCGTTAGCCAGTGCCTTGCCGCGCTTTTCGGCCAGTGCCTGGAGCGCCCGGTTCCAGACCAGGAAACCGATCAGCACCAGCAGCAACGAGCCGATGACCATTGTCAGCCGTTCCGAAGTCCACCAGGGCGGTTGGGTCAAGATGACGATATCGTCTGGGCTGCGGGTTACGAGCATCACTTCCTTGATGTGCGGGAAGACGAGATTCGGCCGCCAGTTTTCGATATCCGTAACGCAAACGCCAGTGACTTCGATGACGCTGCCGATGGCAAGTTTCCCTACGGCCGTCGGATTCGCGCTGATGTCCACCGGCAGGATGTAGCCGTTGCATTCGAGATAAAATCGCCCGTCATTGCCGACGCTCGGCAAGCTGCGCACGGTGCCGCGCAAGCGGATGGTGCGCCCGTGAAAATCGGCGCGAATCGCCGTTTCTCCGGCCGCGCCCGTCAGCAGGGCCTTGGCGACGATGTTGGTCGGCGGCTCGGCGTTGGCCGGTGACGGTGGTGGTGGGGGGGGGGGAGGTCAATCGCCAGCTGGCACGGGTAAAGTTGACGCGGTAGAGGTCGGTTTCGGGGAAGCCGATCACTTCAATCGCATCGCCGCAGTTCGGCGGCTCGGCGTTGGCAAGATCGATGCGCGCGAGCTGTTGGTCGGCGGTTCGGATCAGGAGCGAACGCTTTTGCCAGACGGCGATGACCCGCCCGCGGACTCGCTGTCTGCCCAATGAAGACAGGGCGGCGGGTTGGATGTGGGCATTTTTGCTGAAGAGCGGAATTGAAAAGGTGTCGGTCGCGGCGGTCGGTGCCGAGATTGCGGTGGCGAGGTCGTTGATTCGGAGCAGACGCCCGATTTTGCGGCGACATCCGGAGGAGCGGGGGTCGCAAAGTCCGACGATGGTCAGCGGCTGCCCGATTTGCGCCTCAATGCGCTTGAGGTCGTTGCTGGAGGGCCGGGTGGTGATGGCATAGATGGTTTCGCCATCCTGATTCAGGATCAGGAACAGGTATTTGGGGTCGATCTCGTCGAGGAAATAGTCGCGAAGCATGCCGCAGATGCGGATGACGCGAGCGTCGAATTCGCCGGCCAGTATCTCGCGAAAGGAGGCGGTTGGAATTGGTGGCGTCGGCCCGGGCGCCAGCACTTCGATGTGGGTGCATTTGGCGGCAGCATGGCCGAATTCGGCCATTTCGATGGTGCCGTGAACATGAACGCGGTCGCCGACGTGAGGTGGGGCGAGGCGGGCGGACGGCAGAATGATGACGGCGCCGGAAGGGTCTTCGACGGCGAAGTTCTGAAAGGAGGAGAAAGGTTCTGAAATGACGCGGCCATGAAGCTCAAAGGTCTCGCCGGAGACATTGTGCTGCAGGGCGTCCGAAAGCTGGACGGCGTTGGTCAGCGCGGCAAGAAGAAAGGCAAGCAGCATGTTGATGCGTAGTATAGCAAACATCGGCAGCGAGTGGGCAGATCGTCCCCATCCCTCAGATGAGGGAATTGCCAAAGGCATTGATGCGAAGTAAAATGAGGGACGAAAGATGAACCATAACCAAGAAAGGAATTGGTGATGAAATTGTCTATCCGTCGTGGTGCGGTCAAGGCCGCTCGGTTGCTGTTGGGAATGTTGGTCGCAGGCGGGGCGGAAGCGGCCCTGGGCGGCACGGCCTATTTCTTTGACGAAGACACGGTTGCCTTCTATCCCTTCGATGACGGAACGGTGGGCGAATTCCAATCCAGTCAGTACAATGCCGTCAACTCCGAGCAATTTGCGGGCACCGCCTATCAGAACTCCTACAACAAAACCGCTTCCACGATTCGGATGTCGGATGAAGCTCCGGGCAAGTATGTCTTCTCCGGGGTCAAGCAAACGGAAGACCGGCTCATTTACAGCGAGCCGCGTTCGTTGCGGCTCGGCAGCGGGGCTTGCTATTCCGCCAAGGAGCAAAACACCTACGGCTATCTGGAGATTCCGTCGGTGGCGGGGGAGCTGTCCAAGTATCATGCGGCCGGCTGCACGGTGGAGTTTTTCTTCAAGCTGGATCCCGAGGACGGCTGGTTTGCCAATTCGTATCAGCTTGGCTTCAATTTCGGCTATTATGTCAATGAAACGGCGGGGGCGACCTTGAAGACCCTGCTGCCGACGGCGCGGGAATACGAAACGCGCCTCGTCATCAATTCGACCACGATTGACGACAGCCACCCGAACAACAAGAATGTGGTCATGCCGGTGGACATGCGCAACAAGATTTCCGGGTTTACGGTCGTCAGGGACGGCAAGTGGCATCACTATGCGTTTGTTGAGGATCCGGCGACGGGTACGCTCAACTATTATATTGACAAGATCTTGATGGGCTCGGCTTCCATGACGTCGCTGGCGTTGACGACGACGGAGCTGAATGGCGATGGCTATTTCAACATCGGAAAAGTGTCCGGCAACGAGTTCAGCTTCGGGGCGGCGATCTCCTGCCTCCGGTTTTCGAAGAAGGCGTTGGCGGTTGACGAGTTCCTGACGGCGAGCGACGACCCGGCCATTCCTAGCGACGTGGTGGCGGCGTTTGCGTTTAAGGACAGGGCGGCCGGGACGTCGGCGGTCGGGACGGGGCTGATCAAGAACAGCGTGGATCGGCGGAGCTTGTCCGGCACCGTGACGCTGTCGACCGCTTCAACGGCGAAACCGTCGGCAACTTTTGACGCGGATGCGCCGGGGGATTATGTCTTTGCCGGCGAACGGGACTTGGCGTCAGCGCCGCTTTATTCTCAGCCGCAGTCGCTGAAGGTCACTTCCGAAGCAACTGGCGCTTCGGCGCAGCTGGATATTGGCAATCTGGGTTCCGAAATGTCCAAGCTTCATGAAATGGGCTACACTCTGGAATACTTCATCAAATATCTCGACGTGCTGCAGGAGGCCTGGCCGACGGCCTTGGTGCGCTACTGGTGCGGTTATGCCAACGATTTCCGGCTCTATATGCCGGTGGCGGCGAATGACAGCTGGCGACGGAAGCTCGTTTATTCGCTGGGCTCGCGCGAGGCGGCGGGCGCTCCGGTATCGACCAGCACCATGCCGTTTGACTATCTGACCGATCAGACATGGCATCATGTCGCCATTGTGGCGGCACCGCAGTCGGCGGCAGACGGTTCGGTGGAGCTGTCGGTCTGGGTGGACGGAACCAAATACGGCAAGATTGTTTCCGCTAGCGCCATCGAGACTGCGAATGATGTCTTTACTTTTGGCTATGGCGCGAAGAACCACTTCAAGCTCGCCTGCCTGACGCTGACCAAAGGGGCCAAGGATCCGGCCTTCTTCCTGCGCGGGTATTCCGCGTCGGAACCGGCGGGCATGCTGCTGCTCTTTAAATAATCCTTTGGCGATTCAGGGATCGGTCGCCGAGACTAGGGGTGCTAAGTCGTCAAAGGATTTTTTGAAGGGCTATGGTCAAACCGGCAGCCTTTTTATGGTAAGATAGGCATTAACGAGTTGGAAAGGGACAGAGGATGGTGCTGACAGTTGCGATGTTGCTGGCCGCTTCGGCGGTGCCGGCGTTTGAATGCTCGTTTGACGCGAAGGCGCCGACTTTCACGCCGGTCAATTACCAGGGGCGCACGCCGATCGAGTGCAAGCTCGTGGACGGCGCGTATCTCGCCGAGGTGACGGCTACGGTGCAGGCCGACACGATGTGGGGGCTCACGACCCACCCGTTTGCGGTGACGCCGGGCTATGAGTTTTTCACGCGGTTCGTCATGTCGGGCAAGCTGCCCGACGGCGGCGGCTCGCCGGGGGCGAAGCTCATCTGGCTGGACGCCAAGGGCGAGCCGCTGATGGCGCAAGATCCGTTCGGCAACATGATTCCGGTGTCGACGCCCGTCAAGAGCGTGGTGGCGAAGCGCGATTCGCAGGGCAGGTCGACGGCCTTCACGAAGGGACTGGTGCCGGAAGGCGCGGCGAAGGCCAAGCTCATGCTGTCGGTCGACGGCCCCAATCTGCGGCCGGGCGAAGTCGTGCGCATTCACGGCGTATCCTATTTCGAGCATCCCGAGGGCGCGGAGTTTCCCTTCGGCGACATCGAAGGACCGGTGCTGAAGCTGATGGACTTGAGCCCGTCGGCGAATCCGCGCGCGCCGGTGTGGTTCCGGCTGGTGGATGCGAGCGGGGTCGACGTGCAGGCGACGGAATTCAAGGTCGACGGCCAGAAGGTGGATTTGGCTTCGTTGCCGCACAAGGGCAATGCCTTCGCCTATTTCCCGCCGGCGAGCTGGCAATTGGAGTCGCTGCACCGGCTGGAGGTGAACGCCGTCGACTTGCGCGGCAATGTCGCCTATGACTGCGCCTATGTCGCCTACACGACGCGAAAGCCCCAGCATCCGCAGGCGACGATCCGCGACGACGGCATGATTCTGCTGGACGGCGAGCCGTTCTTCCCGCTTGGCTGGTTCCGGGTGCGCGCGTGCGAAGGCAATGACTATGACATTGAAAAGGGCATTGCCGAGATGAAGGCCAATGGCATGAACTTCGCCCACACCTACATGGTCTACGGGCTCGGGTCGCCCGCCGAGAGCGCGATCTTCGACCAGCTGGTGGCCGCCTGCGCCAAGCACGGGGTTGCGCTTTACACCGAGCCGTCGATCCGGCGGCCGCGGCGGGTCGCGGAGTTTGATGCGCACGCGCAGGAGAATCTGCTGCGCTCGCTCGATTACCGGGCGCCGATTTTCTGGGGCGTTGGCGACGACACCTCCACCCATCTCGCGCCCGATGACGTCAAGATCCTCTATCGCTGCTGCAAGGCGGTGGATCCGACGGCGCTGACTGTTTCCGCCGATGTGGCGACCGGGCCGACGGGCCACATTCCCTACGCGCCGTACGTGGACCTGCTCTTCATCGAGAACTACACGATCAAGAATCCGACGCCCGCGAACGATGAGCTGGCGCTCGCTTCCAAACGGCTGGACGAGGCCTGGAGCGCGACGCTTGCCTCTAAGGTGCCGAACCGTTCGGTGGTGGCGATTCCGCAGTGCTTCAAGGGGTGGGGCGCGTGGAAGCGGCTGCCGACGGAGGCGGAGGTCCGGGCGCAGGCCTATCTGTCGATCGCCCAGCGCGCGCGCGGTCTCGTCTACTACGCTTCGTGCGGCAACAAGCGGCACGTGCCGCCGCCGTCGGGCGAGCGGGAGGAGCTCCAGCATTTCGGGCCGTGGAATCTGCCGGAATATAAGGAATCGTTTTATCGGGTGACGCGGGAGATCGCGGCCATGATCCCGAGCCTGGTTCTGCGCGACGCCAAGGTGCAGCCGAAGGTGCGGATTGTCGAAGGCCCGAAGACGAATGCGCAGGGCGGCGATTCGGTTCGCTGTCTTCTGAAGGAGGACGGGCTCCTGGTGGCCGCCAATTCCTCGCATCTGCCGGTGACGGCAATCATCGCGTTGCCAAACGGCAAGTCGATTCGGCACGAGTTCCCGCGCAATGGAGTCTTGCAGCAAAGGATTGAGGTAAGAAAATGAAAACTATGACTAATTGGGTTTTGGCGCTGGGGCTGGCGGGGGGGCTGGGCCTGGCGGCGTCGGGAGCGAACGAGACGCTGGCGAGCGGAGCGGAGGGCAATCGGGCCGCCTGGATGCAGGGGCGCTATGGCATCATGGTGCATTGGCTTTATCCGTCGGAAGGTGACATCGACCGCTGGACGGACAATTTCAACGTGCCGGGGTTTCTGGATGACTTCGCCCGTTCGGGGGCCGACTGGCTGATCTTCACTTCGGGCCAGTGTCGCGGCGCTTATGCCTCGCCTAACGCCGCCTTTGACCGATATTGCGGCGTCGGCCACACCTCCAGGCGGGATCTGCTCATGGAAATCGCCCAAGGCGTCAAGGCGCAGGGCAAGCGCTTTATCGTCTATGCGGCGATCGACTTCGAAGGTGACGGCTGTCGGGAGCATGCGATGCAAAGGGGGCTCGGCTGGGAAGTCGGCGCGGTGGATCGCCGGCAGTTCGAGGCGCGGTGGAGCGAAGTGCTGGGCGAATGGGCCCAGCGGCTCGGGAAGCATTGCGACGGCTGGTGGCTTGACGGTTGCAACGACTATACTTATCCGGCCGGCGCGGATTGGTCGCGATGGCTTCAGGCCTGCCGTGCCGGGAATCCCGCGGCGGCGGTGGCGTTCAACGGCGGAGTCAACCGGTTTTCCGAGCCTTGGGGGCCGTCGGACTACATGGCCGGCGAAGCTTCGACGGTGGATGTCGCCGAACGGGTCGTGAGCCTTATCCGCCCGCTTCCGAACTGTCTGCGCCATTATCTTTTTCCGATTGACGGCTACTGGGGAATGTATTGGAAATGGCCGACGAAGGAATGGGCGCACACGGAACAGTTGCTGCGCGAGCGCCCCGAGATGTTTGACCAGGCCTATCTGGACGGTCTCCGCGAGCGCGGCGAGTTTCCGCAGCCAGTCTACACGGTCGCGCAGCTTCAGTCGTTCCTGAAAAAGGCCGCGGCGGCCGGAGCGGGCACGACGCTGAATGTCGGCATCGCTCCCGACGGCCGGCTGAACCCGCATTCGCTGAAGCTGCTGCAGGCGCTTCGGGGGCCGGTCGCGGGCGACCTGGAAGTCGCCGTCGACGAGGACGCGTATATACGGCGGCGGTCGGCGGGCGAGCGCAATTTGCATTCATCGTTTGGCGATTAACGGAGAAGCGGAGCATGAAAAATAAGTTGGTCTTGGCGGTAGGGGCGGTCGTCGTGGCGGGGACGCTGGCGGCCTGGGCGCAACCGGACTTTTCGGTCTTTGCGATCGGAGTCAATCAGGCGGGCTGGCGAACGGACGCGCCTAAGTGGTGCATGGTGACGAATCCGCCGTCGCCGGACTTTGTCGTGCAGGCGCTTGGCACCGACGTCTGCTGGCGCACGGTTTATCGGGGGAGGTTCGTCGCGACCGGCACGACCAACGGCGTCTTCGTCGGCGACTTTTCGGCCGTCACCCGGCCCGGCGACTATCGGGTGCTGTGCGGGGACGAGCGGGAGAATCGCGGCGGCTGCCAGGGCGGGCTGCCGCCGAACTTCAAGGGCATCGCCTCGTTCCACTTCCCGATTCGCGACGGCGTCTATGACCAACTCGAACGCCTGCTGGTGCAGTATTGTACCTGGCAGCGCTGCGGCCATCGGCAGGGCTGGGCGGGTGTTTGCCATCAGGACCCCGTGCCGGTCAAGGACCTCGACGGCAAGATGGTGCGGACGATCGAGGTGCGCGGCGGCTTTCATCAGAGCGCCGACCTGCGCTGTTGGCATGACGGCATTTCGCAAAGCCTGTACCAGGTGCTGCGCTTTGCCGAGCGGCGCTCGCCCGAATGGGATGCGGGGGAAATCGTAGGCAATCTCCGCTGGGGCTGCGACTATTTCCTCAAGGTGATCGCGCCGGAGGGCTATGTCTATGACTGCCAGTTCGTGCCGATCGGGTGGGGGCCGCGCGACTATTACGCCGTGCCGGCCAGTCTGGGCTCCCATTGCAACGTCATCATGCTCTTTGCTCGGGCGTCGCGGCTTTTCAAGACGACCGATCCCGATTATGCGCAGCGGCTGCTGGCGGCGGCGCGGCGGCTTTACGATACGGTGGAGACGCATCCGGCCTTCGCCCGGCCGCAGCCGAATTACTACCGGGATTTGCCGCCGGGGACGCAGCCGAACGACCGGTTTCACCCCCAGCAGTTCCGCACAGGCGTGAACGGCATTTCCGAGCGGTGCGGCGCGGCGTTGGAACTTTTCCGGGCGACGGGTGAGCCGCATTATGCCGAAGCGGCAAAGGCCCGAGGGCGTGAAATGGTGGCGCTGCAGTTCACCGCCGGCGAGCACGAGGGGCTTTACCGGCTGTTGCCGGATTCGGACGAGCTGGGTTTCCGCGATTGCGGTTATTGTCATGGGATTTCCGGCATGAGCATGCCGCTGGAGCTTTATCGTGATTTCGGCGACGTGGAGAATCGCGCGGCGGCGCTCAGGACGGCCGAGCGCTTTGTCCGCGAGCTGCAGGCAGCGGATTTCAGCCCGCCGCGGCCCAATATGTCGTCCTTCTGGGCGCTCTTGCGCGCCCGGTATCTGGCGATGTGTGCCAACGTTTGCGGCCGTGAGGAGCTGCGGAGTCCTGCGCAGCGGGCGTTTGACTGGGTGCTGGGCGCCAATCCGATGAATGCGAGTTATGTCGAGGGGGTGGGCCAGAACCAGTGGCAGCGGTCGGTCTTCGGCCAGTTTTTCCCTTCGACGCCGCAAATTCCCGGTGCAATCCTGCATTTCTTCGGCGGCGAATACGATATGCCGCCGGTGACGCTGGCCCTGTGGGCCCTCGCGGAACTGGCCGAATGATGGTGACGGGTGGCGAGGAGATTTTTCCGTTGGTGCGACATGACCTGGCTGGACGCGGTTAACCTCGTTGATGATGCGGAAGCAAAAGCCTTTTCTTGACCCATGTATTCGCATTCCGCGCATTCGCGGGGAATGTGCTATAATAATGTTTGGAAACATTTTTCTTTGGCTAAAAAAGTGAATGGAGGCATTCTATGGACGATCACGAGATAGAACCGATACTGACTGCGATGGAGCGCAGGATCGCCGCCACGGAGGAAACTCTTCATCGGTCGCTTTATTCGCAGATTGACTGGGATGATCGACTTGTCTGCATTAAGGGTGCGAAGGGGACGGGCAAGACGACGATGATGCTCCAGTATCTGAAGGAGCATCCGAAAGAACTCGAACGCTCGCTTTATGTCTCGCTGGACAGTCTGTGGTTCGCCAACCATACGCTTCAGGATGTCGCCGACTGGCTGCACAACAACGGCGGAACGCGTCTGTATGTCGATGAAGTGCATCACTTCAAGCCGTGGCAGACCCTGATCAAGAACATCTACGACGATTACCCGAAGCTCAGCATCGTCTACAGCGGATCGTCGCTGATGAAGCTGAACAGCGAGGGCGGGGACCTGTCTCGCCGGCAGCGCTGTTACGAGCTGAAGGGGTTGTCTTTCCGCGAGTATCTCGATTTCGAGGGACTGGGCAGCTTTCCGGCGCGTTCTCTGGAGGAGATACTTGCCAATCATCGGAGCATCGCCCGTGGCATAGCGTCCAAGTTCCCGGTTGTGGCGAAGTTCAAGCGTTATCTGGCCAACGGGTACTATCCCTTCTACAAGACGGCGCGTGGCGGGTATTTTGACCGCATTGCGCAGGTTGTCACGCAGACGCTGGAGCGGGACTGGCCGGAGACGGAGGATGTTACGCTGGCGACGATTAAGAAGACGGAGAAGATGCTGATGATCCTGGCGGCGTCCTGTCCGCAGGTGCCGAGGATGAACGAACTCTACGCCGAACTGGAGACGGACCGGAACCAGGGGCTGAAGATGTTGTATGCGCTTGAGCGGGCGGGGCTTCTCTCCCTGCTGTCGTCGAAGTCCCTTGATCTCGGGAACCTGTCGCGTCCGGACAAGGTCTATTGCGACAATCCGAATCTCATGCATGCGCTTTCGCCGAAGGTCGAGATCGGGACCGTCCGCGAGACATTTTTCCTGAATCAGCTGCGCAGCGCCGGACGGTCCGTCGTCTATCCGCCGAAAGGCGATTTTCGAGTTGACGGCAAGTATCTCTTCGAGGTCGGCGGGAAAGGCAAGGGCTTCGACCAGATCAAGGATGTGCCGAACAGTTACGTCGTGAACGACGAGGTCGAGGTCGGTTTTGGCAACAAGATCCCGCTCTGGCTTTTCGGCTTCCTCTACTGACCGCCGCCTGTCAGCTCTACACCTATCCTGCCACACCGTAGCCTTTCGGCGAGACCTTCCACCTCGCAAAATCCCCACGCACCCGCGTGGGGATTTTGCTACAATACTCACTTGGTAAGAGTTCGCGGTTTGTAACCCTACCACAAGTGCCAGGCACTTTTTGATAGCGACTTGCGCTATTTCTGTCATTTCAAATGAGAAGCGCGTTACAGTCCCAGATCGGAATGCGTGCCGGTTCTGACCAATGTCAGAACAAGGACAAGGTCTTCGATTTTATAAAGAAGCACCCAGTCGTTTTGAATGTGGC
>JAZLMR010000058.1:0-3114 GCA_045598785.1 Kiritimatiellia bacterium | reverse complement strand
AGATGCGTGCACTGGGCGATCTCCTCGTTGAGGAGCCCCTTGTCCTCGCGGCCGAACACCAGCGCCACCGGCCCCGTCGCCGCCAGCGCCAGAATGTCCGCCGCACAGTCGCGCGGCGCCTTCACGTGCTGGCGGTAGAGGCCTTCGCGGGCAGTCGTGCCCACGACGGCGACGCAATCCGCCACCGCCTCCTCGAAGGTCGCGAACTCCTCACGGGCGTTCATGATGTCCGTCGCATGCACCGCCAGCCGCTCACCCTCGTCCCACGAGTTCTGCAGGTTCGGCGCGGCCAGCCGCAAATGACGAATACCCATGTTGGCCATCGCCCGACAGGACGAGCCGACGTTCCCAGTGTAGAGGGTGCCCACCAGAACGACGCGGAGGTTATCGAGAGGATTCATGATTTATCCGCATGCGCGTGTCTTTTTCAGGATTGCCGATCTTGCGCCAGTTGTCGTTCTTCTCGACTTCGATTTCCGGGCTGTCGCAATGGACGCCGCGGAAGACCTCGCGATAGCGAACTTCGTCGCCGAACTCCTCGCGCTGGTAGATAATGCAGGTAAAGCCGCTGGCCAGCACCATCCACTCATCGTTGTCCGTCCTGTACATCGTGCCGTGGCGCAGGAAATTCATGCACTGCCAGGCCTTGACGGTGTCGCCGTCGGGCAGCTGCACCTTGACCACCAGCTTCGACTTGAACTCCATTTCCTTGCCGGTTGCTGGCGAAATGAAGGTATTATGGTGATAGTCGTCGCTCCGCCCGTAGTCGACGATCACCAGATTGCCGTCCTCGTCGGCAAACACGTTGCGCTGCACGATCGTGTAGCTCTGACAGCCGACGGTCAGCCCCAGACCGACCGCCGCCAGCACCCCTCCCGTAAACGACATCCAGCGCATAACCTCGCCCCGCCGATTACAGCGCCGCCAGCTTGCGAGCGACAATGCCCCCCACCAGCTTCGGATCCGCCTTGCCCTTGGAAAGCTTCATGACCTGCCCGACGAAAAAGCCGGCCGCCGCCTTCTTGCCGTTCTTGAAGTCCGCGACCGGCCCGGGGTTGGCGGCAATCGCCTGATCGACGAACGCCTCCAGCGCCGAGGTGTCGCTCACCGCCCCGAGCCCGCGCTCCTTGACGATCGCCTCGGGATCGCCGCCCTTCTCGAAGATTTCCGGCAGCAGTTCCTTGAGCGTCGGCCCGTTGATCGTGCCCGTCGCCGACAACTTCACCAGCGCCGCCAACGCCGCCGGGGTCATCGCGCATTCGCCAATCGCCTTGCCGGTCTCGTTCATCAGCGCCATCACGTCGCCCATGAAGAGGTTGCAGACGAGCTTGCAGAGTTTCCTGTCGAAACCGTCGCCGGCGCGGCAATAGGCCGCCGCCGCCTCGAAATAATCGGCATTGGCCTTGTGCTGCGACAGCACTTCGGCATCATACTCGGCGATGCCGTAGTCGGCGACCATGCGGACGCGGCGCGCTTCCGGCTTTTCCGGCAGCAGCTGGCGCCACTCCTCGATTTGCGCCTCCGTGAGTTCGACCGGCACCAGGTCCGGCTCCGGGAAATAACGGTAGTCGTGGGCGTTCTCCTTCGACCGCATCGGCGCGGTCTCCATTGCCTCCGGATCCCAGCGGCGAGTTTCCTGCACCAGCGGAATCGAATGCGCCATCGCCTCACGCTGCCGCCGCGCCTCATAGCAGAGCGCGGCATGGATGCCGGAGAAGGAATTCATGTTCTTGATCTCGACCTTGGTGCCGAGCTTCGAATAGTCGATGCGCCCGTCTTCCCGGACCGGCAGCCCCGCGCCGTCCCGCGGCCGGATCGAGATGTTGACATCCGAGCGCAGGTTGCCCTCTTCGAGATTGCAGTCACTGACGCCGGCATAGACCAGCATCTCCTTCAGCGCCGTCAGATAGGCGATGGCGTCATCGGCGGACTCCATGTCCGGCTCGGAAACGATTTCCATCAGCGGGGTGCCGCCGCGGTTGAAGTCGACGCCGGAAGTGGTCGCATAATGATTGATCTTGGCGGCGTCTTCCTCCAGATGGATGTGATTGATGCGGATGAACTTCTTCGAGCCGTCCGGCCGGGTAATCTCCACGCCGCCGCCCAGGCACAGCGGATTGCCGTTTTCGGAGATCTGATAATCCTTGGCCATGTCGGGGTAGAAGTAATTCTTGCGGTCAAAGGTCGCGTGGCGGTTGATCTCGCAGCCGAGCATCATGCCGCTCATAACCGTCAGCTTGACCGCCTCGCGATTCATGACCGGCAGCGCCCCCGGATAGCCCAGGCACACCGGGCACACGTTCACATTGGGCTCGCAGCCGGTCTGCAGCCGGCAACTGCAGAACATCTTCGTCCTGGTCTTCAGCTGGATGTGCGTCTCCAGCCCGATCGTATTCTCGAATTCCATGGTTGGCTATTATACCAAAAGCCGTCGCGATTATAAATTGCCACCGCGCCCGGGGGCGCCTGGGGAAAAGTTTTCGGCGGCCCGCACGCCTTCGCGCACCGACCGCCGAAACCTGAGCGCTTAAGCCCGCGCTTACTTGCCCGTAGGCGTAAACGCGATCTTAAGGCCCTTCATGGAGATGTTCATCTCCATCGCCTCGTTCATCTTGGCCAGCGGATACTTGTGGGTGATCAGCTTGGTGATCGGCAGCTTGCGCTCCTTGGCTTCCTTGAGGAAGTCAAACGCCTGCACCCAGTCCTTCGCCTGATAGGTCCAGCTGCCGCACGCCTTGACCTGCTTGTTGCACATGTCGAGGTGGGGGCTGTAGGTCGCCTCGCCGTTGTTGGTGAAGAACCCGAGCTCGCAGAAGCTGCCGCCGCGACGGACATACTTCCACGCGCCCGACGCCGCCTTGGGCGAGCCCGTGCACTGGAAGACCACCTCCGCGCCCTGACCCTCGGTCAGCGCGAGCACCTTCTCGACCGCGCCCGGCTTCATGCCGTTCACCGTGTACCTCGCGCCGAGCTTCTTCGCGAAGGCGAGGCGCTTGTCATCGCCGTCGCAGGCGATGATGTTCCTGACGCCCATGCAGCGCACCATCGCGAGCAGGAGAAGCCCGATCGGACCGCACCCCTGGACGAGGACATACGAATTGAACTTGAAGTTGA
>JAZLMR010000057.1:0-29049 GCA_045598785.1 Kiritimatiellia bacterium | reverse complement strand
GGAGAGCTGGTCGGGCTGAAATCAAGCGTCAAGGCGTTCTAAGGCGTAGTCACATAAGAATTATGGCGACGAGTTGCGTCAAAGCCCTGTCGCCATTGGCCAAGATGGCGATTTCGTTAAACTCAAAGTGGCAAAGTCGGGATTTGGTGTAGATTTTAGTCCATGAAAATCTTGATTTGGTGTAGTTTTTGGGTTGTGAAAAATCTTGATTTGGTGCAATTGCGGTTGATGGCGGCAGCCGCAATTTGATATAATAATTGTGTTCCGAAGAGAAAGGACTGCATTATGAGACGAAAATTTTATGATGAGATGTTGAACTGGAAGCGCACGAGCAACGGACGGACGGCGCTGATGATTGACGGTGCCCGACGTGTTGGGAAGAGCTATATTGCCGAAGAGTTCGCGAAGCGGGAATACGAGGATTACCTGCTCATCGATTTTTCAAAAGTGAAGCCGAAGGTCAAGCGGTATTTCGATGAATATCTGGACGATCTCGACACATTCTTCATGTACCTGTTCACGGAGTACAAGGTCAATTTGCCGCGGAATCGCAGCGTGATTATCTTTGACGAGGTGCAGAAGTTTCCGCGAGCGCGCGAGGCCATCAAGCACTTGGTCAAGGACGGACGCTACCATTACATTGAAACGGGGTCGCTGATTTCGATCAACAAGAATGTCAAGGACATCGTGATTCCGTCCGAGGAGCGGCGTCTTCCGCTGTATCCGATGGACTTTGAGGAGTTCCTCTGGGCGTTGGGCAATGAAACGGCGATGTCGTTGATTGCGCGACGCTTCGCCGAGCGGCAGGCGGTCGGAGCGGACATGAACAGATCGCTGATGGACCTGTTCCGTCAATATCTCGTCGTCGGCGGGATGCCGCAGGCGGTGGAGGAGTTCGTGGCGACGCATGACCTCGGACAAGTGGATTCGATCAAGCGGGATATTCTGTCCCTTTATCGTGCGGACATCCACAAGTACGGGGGTGCGCTCCGGCATAAGATTCTGGCCTTGTTCAATGCGATCCCCTCCGAACTTTCGCGGCACGAGAAGAAGTTCGTGCTGGCGGATGTCGAGACCGGTGCGCGGACACGAGACTACGAATCGGCGTTCGAGTGGCTCAAGGAGGCGATGACAGTCAATGTCGCGTACGCCGCATCCGAGCCGAATGTCGGTTTCAAGCTGAATGCCGATCGTTCGTCGCTCAAGTGCTATCTTGCCGATACGGGGCTTTTGGTGAGCATGGCCTTCGACGAGAGCCGCCTATTGTCGGAAGACATTCACAATCGGATTCTCTCGGATCGGATTGAGCTCAACGAGGGGATGTTGGTTGAGAACGCGGTCGCGCAGATGCTGCTCGCGGCAGGGCATCTGCCGTATTTCTATTCGAATGTCGATCGGAAAGACGCCGCCAGTCGGATGGAAATCGATTTTCTGCTCGACAAGTCGACGCTCGCGCGCCGACACAACGTTTCTCCGGTTGAGGTCAAGGGCGGGACGAATCTCACTCATTCCTCGTTAGACAAGTTCAGGGAGAAGTTCAAAGCGAATTTGGCGGAAGCGTTCCTGCTTTCGGAAAGAGATGTCAAAGTGGAGCGGGGGATTACGTATCTTCCTCTTTACATGACACCGCTGCTGGTTGGGGCGAAAATCTGATTCTTGTCAACCATTGTCCTTAACGACGTTTGTTCTCATTCTGTGGGCGGAGGTTCCGAATAAGTTGGTTAGAGAACGTTTTTGACGGTCAGGGCAATCCCGACTGCGAGAAACAAGATGCCCGTGACCAGACGAAGGTGCCTCTCGAAAACGGCAAGACGGTTGAACCACACGCCGACCTTGCGGAAGCCACAGGCGAAGAGCGCGGCAACGGCGATGTTTGTCGCCAGCGGGTGCGGAACTGGTTCTTCCGGATGCGGGGACGTTGCGCAAGGGGCCTTGCAAGTTCATCGGATGGAGCGACGGCAAGCGGGTCTATGCGGCGGGCGAGACGTATGTCGTCGGGAGTGCGGATGTGATGTTGTCGGCGGTTTGGGAGGAATTCACGATTGCCGATGCGCTCAATGCGACCAATCTTGTGTTCACGACGGGAGGAGACGCGGCATGGGCCTTCGATTTCGAGACGAGTCACGACGGGGAGGCGTCGATGCGTTCAGGATCGGTCGGTACGTCACAGACGAGTTGGATCGAAACGAAGGTCAAAGGCGCGGGGACGCTGACGTTCGTCTGGAAGGCCGACGGACTTGTTTACCGTAACAATCCGGCGAATTATGTACAGTATGCCGTTGACGGAGGCGCTGCTGTCAAGGTTGCGGTTTGTGATTGGACGCCGGTCGAGATAGATATCAGTGGAGCCGGAGAGCATACGATTCGCTGGACATACCTGCATACGCGGGCGCAGACCACGGGTGTGGGGGTGAAAGTGCCTGGCACTTGTGGGGGTGAAAGTGCCTGGCACTTGTGGTAGGGTTCGAGTGGTAGGGTTGGTCGTTTTTAGGGGATGAAAGTGCCTGGCACTTGTGGTATGATGTCAGGAATTCCAACATGGGTCGCGTGGGTGTTTCCATTTTGCGATATTGGGTTTTTCGTCTTTTTGGTCGCTTTACCATTGTTGGTGCGTGAATTTTGTCGGGCTTGCGGCTTGTCCTCGCGGCTGTCGGCTCTATCGTGGTCGTCGCTCGTCATCAACCAGGAGTATCTCCATAATGTGCACATTATAGCACAACTCTAGAGTTTGAGGAGATGCTTGCGCAAGGCGATGGCTACGGCTTCGGTGCGGTTGCTGGCGCCGAGCTTGACGCAAATCTTGCTGATGTGTTCCTTGACGCTCTGTTCTTGCAGGCCGTATTGGCGGGCGATGTCGGCATTGGAAAGCCCGCGGGTGGCCGATTCGAGGATCTCCACCTGCCGCGGCGTCAGCTGGGAGAGCGTGTTGTCTTCGGCGATCACTTCCTGTAATTCCTCGGGCACGACCTTCCCGCCACCGACGACAGTTCTGATGGCGCTTGCCAGGGTGGAGAAATCGGCGCTTTTCAGCAGCACCCCGGCGGCGCCCGCCGCGAGCGCCTGCGAAATGCCGATGGCGGTGCCGGCGGAAGTCAGGATGAGGATGCGCGTGTCCGGCCGCTGCCGAAGAATCTCCGCTGTCGCCTCGACGCCGCTGGCGCCGGGCATCAGCAAGTCCATGAGGACGACGTCGGGTTGGAGCGCCAGGACCTTTTCGATGGTGTCGCGGCCGTTTTCCGCTTCGCCGACCACCTTGAAGTCCTTTTGGGTGCCCAGCAGCGAGGCCAGGCCCATGCGCACCATCGCGTGGTCGTCGGCAAGGAATATGTTTATCTTGGGCATGATGGCTCCTCGGCAGGCAGGCGCATGGCAATCGTCACCTTGGTGCCGGCGCCCGGGGCGCTGGTGATGTCGAGCTGACCGGCGAAGCCGTTGACGCGCTCGGCCACCCCCTGAAGGCCAAAGTGCCCCTCGGCAATTCCCGGCCGCCGGTTCGGGTCGAAGCCGCAGCCGTTGTCGGTCACGGAGAAGAGCAGGCGATTGGCCTCTAGCGCCCCCGCGACCTTGATGGCGCGGGCGTGGCCGTGGCGGACGGCGTTGAGCACCAGCTCGCGGATGATGCGTAGCAGCGCGTGGAGCGTGTTGTCGGTCAGCCGCTCGCGGGGCACGTTGAAGCGGATTGAGATTTCGGCCCCGTCGGTCTGCGTGGCCAGCGTCATGCGAATGGCCTCGTTGAGATCGTTCACTTCCAGCGCGTCGCTGCGCAGGTCGCGCAGGCAATTGCGCAGTTCTTCGCGGCAGGACTTCAGCGAGCGGTCGGCGATGTCGAGGTGAGTGTCGGCGAGCGCGATGTCGTCGCGGATCGTGGCCTTGGCGGTCTGGATTTCCAGCGCCACCCCGGTCAGCGACTGAGCGATCGAGTCATGGAGCTCAATGGCCAGCCGCGTGCGTTCCATGGTCTTGAGGTTGGAGGAGACATGCGCAATCTGTTCCTCAAGCAGCGACTGGCTGCGTTGCTCGACGCGCCGCCTGAGCATGCGGTTCCAGAGCCCGAAGCCGGCCAGTCCGGCGATCAGGGCGCCGATGACGACCAGCAGCCGGAGCGGCGTCCACCAGGGGGGATTGGCGATGAGCTGCAAGTCGTCCGCCGTTCGGCCGACGATGACGAAGCGGCGGATGGACGGGAAGATGGCGTTGGGCCGCCAGTTGTCGCTTTCAAAGACGCAAGTGCCCGCGACCTGCACGGTGCTGCCGCTCTTGAGGTCGGTCAGCGTCGAGGGCAGCGTCTGGAAGTCGGCGGGCACCAGCACGCCTTGGCATTCGACATAGAGCTGGCCGTTGGGATCTTCCGGCTGCGGCAGGATGCGCACGGTGCCGCGAATGCGCAGGGGACGCCCGTGGAGGCTGGCGTTGTAGCGCTGGCGGCCGTTGATTTCGGTCAGGATGTCCTGCGGCTCGATGTCCATGGGCGCGAGCGGCGCGGCGACGGGCGATCGGGGGATGGCGCGCCAGCGCGCGGAACTGAGATTGAGATGATAGAGATCGGTTTCGGGCGAGCCGACCGCTTCGACTTTCATGCCGAATCGGGGCGTGCCGGGATTGACGAGTTCGACGCCGGAAAGCCGGCCGTCGTCGGTCTTGAGCAGAAAACGGTCCTGATGCCAGGCGGCGATGACGGTGCCGACGAGTTTGCGGGGTCCGAGGCCGGTGATTTCCGCTGGCGAGAGCTGGCGACAGTCGGCGAGCGCGGGCACGTCGAAGGGGTCGTGGCGGCGTTGGCGACGGATGCGGAGCCCGTTGTCGGCGGTCGTGAAGCAGGGGCCGAGGTGGAGGCGAAGCCCCGAGAGGGCGCTATTGCAGCACCAGCCGGTCAGCTCGACATCGGCGCCGGTCAGGGCGTCGGGATTGTCAATGCCGAAGTTCTGGTGCAGGAGGGGCGCATAGATGGAGGCCTGGCCGTCGGTGAGAATCAGGTAGATCCACGAGGAGTCGATTTCATCGGGAAAGACCGCGACTACCGTTCCCCGGGTGGTCACGAGCCGCCCGTCCAGCTCTCCGGAAATGAGTTCGGTCACCGAGGCGGCGCGGGCAGGGTCGGGGGCTTGATGCCTGATCAGCGTAAGGCGGTCGAGCTTGGCGTAGATGCCGCGGCCGCGCGTGGCGATTTCGCCGGCGGCCCGGACGAGGTCGTTGGGGAGGAATTTTTCGTCCTGAAGCTTCAGGTGGTTGCTGAGGATGGTGACGCCGGACTGGTCGCGGAAGAGCAGTTGGGCGGGCAGGGTGGCCGAGGTCGACAGGAAGCCGGAGATC
Source organism: Kiritimatiellia bacterium (assembly GCA_045598785.1). Classification (GTDB taxonomy): domain Bacteria; phylum Verrucomicrobiota; class Kiritimatiellia; order RFP12; family UBA1067; genus UBA1067. The sequence goes on along the minus strand of JAZLMR010000057.1, from coordinate 23,739 downwards.
GTGCCGGTAAGTTCAAAGCGTCGCCCGGCGCTGGCGTCGGCCAGTGAGATGTGCTCCATGTCCGCGGCGCTTTTCAGCACCGGCTGGTCCGCGCCGATGGCGGCGAAGGCAAACAACAGGCAGGAGGCGGCGAGCTTGAGCATTGTGGCTATTTTATCACATATTGCCGGCGGCTGCGAGAAGGGCCGACCCCCGCAGGCGTCCGCCGTCGGACGCCGAACTGTGATATAATACCTTAATATGAAATTCGAAGACAAGCTGAAGCAACTGGAAGCGCTCGTCATGCAGATGGAGTCCGGCGAGATGGGGCTGGACGACATGATCAAGTCCTTTGAGGCGGGGCGCAAGCTGATCAGCGAGTGTCAGCAGGATCTCGAAGGCATTCGTCAGCGCATCGAAAAGGTAACCAAGTCCGGCGAGGTGGCGCCGCTGGAGGTCTAAGTCCATGAGCAAGCAGATTTACGTTCAGGCCCAGGCCGACCATATCGAGTCGATGTTCAAGGGCTCGCCGCTGATGGCGATCGAGGAGCTGGTCTGGAATGCGCTGGACGCCAACGCGCGGGAAGTTAAGGTCGATCTCATCACCAACGCGCTCGGCGCGGTGGAGGCCGTTCGCGTTTCCGACGACGGCACCGGCATCGACGCGCTCAAGGCCGATCAGCTTTTCGGCAATCTCGGCGGCAGCTGGAAGCGGCTCGGGCAGGGCGCCGGCCCCGGCGGCCGGCGGTTGCACGGACGCCACGGCCGCGGGCGCTTCCGCGCATTTGCCCTCGGCGCCGAAGTCGAGTGGCGCACGACGATGCGCGCCGGCGATGCGCTCTTGTCCTACAAGCTCTGCGGCGTGGCGGAGCGGCCGGGCGTCTTCGAGCTTGAGGACGCGCCGCCCGGCGTCGCCACCGGCACCGAAGTCTACATAACCAATGTCCGCGCGGTCGTCGATTCGCTGCTGGATGCGGGGGAGACGGTTCAGAACCTGGCGGCCAAGTTCGCGCTTTATCTCAAGAGCTATCCCGATGTCCGCATTTATTTCAACGGGCTGCCGGTGACGCCGGTGATCGTCCAGAAGCGGACGACGGACTACAAGCTGACCGTGGCCGGCGGCGCGGAGGCGAAGCTGGAGGTCATCGAGTGGAAGCGCAAGTTCGTCGGTTCCGGCAAGCTGGTCTTTGCGGGCGCCGACGGCTTTCAGCTGCACGAGCAGGCCGCCGGCGTGCGTTCGGGCTCGGGCCTTTCCTTCACTGCCTATCTGGTCTCGCCGCGCTTTTCGGTGCTGGCGGCGGAAAACGCGCTGGTGATGGACGAGCTCAATCCCGAGGTGCGCATGTACCTCGACGAGGCCAAGAAGGTCCTAAAGGCGCACTTCCTCGCGCTGGGCGAGGAGAAGAGCGAATTCGAGAGCTTCTGGGAGGAGAAGATCGCATCGCTCAGCGAGGCCGAACGCAAGCAGCTGCTGGCGCTCCTTAAAAAGTCGTTGAAGGCGCGCTGACATGAACCAACGTCTGACGGCTGCGGCGCTGGCGCTGGCCCTGGCGGGGATCACCGCCTGTTCCGAGCCGCGCAAGCCCACGCGCTTTTTCGCGGAAATCCCGCTGGCCACCACTTATGCGAACGGCAACATGTGGACCGGCTGGGCCGGCCGCTGGGCCGATTCGCTCCTGCTGGTCGACCGCGACGAGGGCTATCAGCCCGACGTCTATTACCGGGTCACGACGCGCAGCATGATGAACACGCTCGAGCTCATGAAGAGCTACGCGCTGGACGGCGCGGTCTTCAACGCCGACCGGCCTGCGCTCGTCGACCGCGTCTTCGAGGCCGAGGCCGAAGGCGGGCTCGCGGGGATGTACGTGCCGAGCCTGCAGCTGCGCTGTCTCGATCCCTCGCACCGCGACTACCGGCGGGCCATCGCCACCTTCCCGCGCAACTTCAAGAACCCGAAGGGCTGGTTTGTCGGCGGCAAACCCGTGTTCGTCTCCTGGTGGGAGGACCGCTTCTTTACGCCGGCGGCCATGGCCGAGAAGCTTCAGGCGCTGCGGGCGGAACACGGCGATTTCCTGTTCGTCACCGACCTGAGCCGGCTGACGGAGCGCAAGTATTACGCGAAATGGCAGCAGGGCGAGTATTCCGAGGCGGAGGCGGAGGAGATGCGCAAGTACGTGCGCGACTACCTGCGCGTCGCGGACGGCGTCTACTTCGGCGAATACCACGGCGTGCGGCGCGTTGAGGCGGGCGAGCGCGTGCTGGCGACGCGCTATACGCGCGAGGTGATTCTGCCGCGCATCGCCGAGGTGATGGCGGAGCCGGAGTTTCGCAAGGCCGGCAAGCTGCTGGGCGTCTCCGCCGGGCTCGGGCACGGCAATCCCTACACCTTCGGCAACAACGTCGGGCAGAACGGCACCCGCACCTTGCGCGAGTCGGTCGAGTCGGCGCTCGCGGTCAATCCCGACTTCGTCGTGTTCTTCGAGTGGGACGAATATAACGAGAACACGCTCATCAAGCCGACGATCTGGAATTCCTTTGCGCCGAAGCGCATCATCCGCTCCCTGATTGCCGAAGCGCGCGGCGAGCCGGTGACGCCGCTCGCCGGCGACAACCTGAAGCTGCCGAACCTGATCGTCTCCTACCGCAAGACGCTGGCTTACGGCGAAAAGGCGATTTTCGAGATTCTCAACTTGCCGGAAAGCGGTGCGAAGGGCGAGGTTTCGGTCCAGCTGCTCCTGAAGGCGCCCGGCGGTCAGACGGTGGCCTTGCACGGCCCCGCCCGGCTGAAGCTGTCGGAGCGCGCGGAGGTGCGCTTTACGGCGGCGAGCGAGGCCTGGGTCGACTACCCGGCGCTGGTGCCCGAGCTGGTGGTGACCACGCGCGACGAGATTCGCCGCATCCCGGGCCTGCCGGCGCTGGAGCTGATGGCCGGCGGCACCTACGACCACAAGTGGGCGACGCAGCCGATTCGCGATATCGCCGAAGGCGCTCGCTGCGAACTGGACGTCGCCGCCACGAAGGAGCGCGGCATCTATTCGGTCGCAGTCAAGGCGGCGGCGGCCGAGGAGCTCGACCGGGTGGAGCTGCGCGTCAACGGCACCCATGTCTTCACCCGCGGCGGCGAGTTCGACGATTTCCGCGAGACGCCGTCGAATCATGTCTTTGCGCTCTGCAACTATCTGCGCAAGTCGACGGCGGCGGAGGCGGAGCGGGGGCAAGTTCCCGTCTATACGTTGGCCGGGGTGACGAATGCGGAATGGCGAATCGCCGGCCGGACCGTGCGCGGGCTTAAGGCGCGGCTCAACGCGCAGTCGGTCTATACGCCCGACACCTACCTGCGGCTCGACAAGGCCGAGGCCCGCAATGCGGAGCTGACGCTGGACTGGCCGGGCGTGACCAAGGTCACGGTGAAACTGCGCGAGGTCCTGCACGACGGCAATTGGGCGGTGACGGGCACCAACGGCTTTACCTTCGGCGTGTCGCGGTTCTTCGGCTTCAGCGAATACGGGCCGGCGGCCCGGACAAATGCGCTGTCGGCGACGGCGCTGGTGCGGGCGGATCTGCCGGTTTCAGTGGTGGCGGCGACGCTGGTCACGAAGTCCGGCAAGCTCTTCCGTTCGGAGCCGTTCGTGCTGGGCGATGTGGGCGAGAAGCGGATGTACAAGCTTTATTCGGCCACCAAGGATCGGGAGGTGAAGGTGGCGATGGGCGAGCGGCGGCTACCGGATCTCGAATGGGACATCCGGCGCAATCGCGGCGCGGTGCTGAGTTCGGGCGGCGGCGAGCGGAAGGACGGCGTCTTGGGCACGATCCCCTACGTCGCGACGCATGTCAATCGCGGCGGCGCGTCGTTCTTCCACAGCTGTCCGGAGCTCTGGCTCGATTTGCCGTCGCGTTCGCCGGCGATCGTCCGCGAGTGGGGCGGCGACGCGCTGCGGTTTGACGGCACGGGCACTTTCCTGGCACTGCCCGGCGGCGTCATTCCGCGCTATCAGGCCTATCGGCTCGCGTTTCAGTTCAAGTGCGACGATCCTGCGCGCGAGCAGGAGCTCTTTGCGAGCGGCACCTCCAAGCTCTATGGGCCGGTGGCCTATCTGAAGCTCAAGGACGGCAAGCTCGAAGGGCTCGTCTGCGGCGAATACGACAATGACACCCACTGCCGGTGCGCGGGAGAAGTCAAGGCCGACGACTGGAATCAGGTGGAGCTCGTCTGGAATGTCGATGCGGTGGAGCTGACGCTTAACGGCGAGTCGTCGGGGCGGATCCCGTGCGTCATGCCCGGGCGCTCCGATACCGCTTCGTGGTTCGGCGGGCGCAAGGAGCGGCTTTTCAAGGGCTTGATTCGCAATGTTCGCGTTGTTTATGAATAACCAGACAAGGAGGAGCAGATGATGATCAGCATGGTTGCATTGGTGCTGGCGGCGGCGACCGCGGTACCGGCGTTTGACGCCGCGTTTTCTCAGGGGTCCCAGGACTGTTCCTATCAAAATTACAGCAACCATTCGCGGCATGAGTTCTCCGAGCTTGATGGGCATTCGGCCGTGACCTTCACCTATGCCAACTGCAAGGATGCGAAGGCGTACGACACGATGTGGGGCGTTGAGACCCGTCCCTTTGCCGTGACCGGCGGCTACGAGGGCTTTTTCAAGATCGTCCTCTCGGGCAAAGTCGGCATGGCGCTGCGGCCGGGCGGCCAGATCACCTGGCTTAAGGCGGACGGATCGCCGCTCCTTTATCAGGACGCGCTGGGGAAAATGTCCCCGGTCACGTCCAGTCTGAAGCTGCCGCCTCCGGGCGCCGAGGACGGCGTGACCTTTGCCTGGACGCGCTGTCAGGTGCCGCCGGAGGCGAAACTGGCGAAGTTCGGTTTCAAGGTGGACAGTCCGGACATCAAGGCCGGTCAGCAGGTCACGGTCCGGACGCTCGCCTATTACGAGCATGTGCGCGGCGAGGCATATGAGCTGGACGATCTGGAGCCGCCGGCCCTGGAGGTGCTGACCGAAAGTCCGAGTTCCGATTTCCTGTCGCCGATCCGGTTCCGCATTACCGACAAGTCGGGCGTGGACTTTGCCGCCACGAAGGTCTGGCTGGACAATCGCGAGCTCGCGCTGGATTCGCTGGCGCGCGAGGGCGACGCCTATGTCTACCGCCCGACCGCCCCGTGGAAGGAGAACACCATCCACGAACTCAAGCTCGACTCTCGGGACACGCGCGGCAATTTCGGGGTCGACCACGGTTTCGTGGCGTTTACGCACACGGAGATGCGCCATCCGAAGTGCACGGTGCGCGACGACGGCATGATGCTGATTGACGGCAAGCCGTTCTTCCCGTTTGGCTGGTGCCGGATGCGCCCCTGCGTCGGCAACGGCTTTGACATGGAGCGCGGCATCCGTGACATGCTGGCGAACGGAATGAACGCCGGGCACACCTACATGGCCATGCGGGACGGCGCCACCGTGCGCGAGCTGCTGAAGGAGCAGCTGGCCCTCTGTCAGCAGCATCGGCTGCTCCTCTACTTTGAGCCGACCGAGCGTTTTGTGCACAGGCCGCGTTTTGTGCCGCTGGCCGAGGAGACGATGTTCGGCTATCGCGCACTCGAATATCCGTTCCTCTGGGGCATCGGTGACGATACGTCGCTCGGCTCCAAGCCCGAAGACATCCGTCGTTATTATCGGCTTTGCAAGGCCGTCGATCCGTACGTGCTGACCGTTTCCGCCGACGTTGCCGGGGGTGCGGGCATGTATGAGCCGTACATTCCCCATGTGGACATCACCATGGTCGAGTCTTATCCGATCGGGCCCGAAGTCCATGAGAAGGAAATGGCCAAGGTGGCCGCCGATATCGACAACGTCTGGTGCGACACGGCGGCGGTCGGTCGCAAGGATCGTTCGGTGATGGTGCTGCCGCAGTGCTTCAAGGGGTGGGGCTGGAAGCGCTATCCGTCCATTGAGGAGATCAAGTGCCAGGCTTATGTGGCCGCCGCGTGCCGGGCCCGCGGCATCTTCTATTACGCGTCGACGGCGCTCAAGCGGCATATGCGCGCGCCGCAGCCGGACCGGGAGCTGGAGTATTCCGGCACCGGGCCGCTGGATCAGCCCGAGCTGCAGGCGGAGTTCTTCGCCTTTTCGCGGGAGTTCGGCGAGCTGTTGCCGAGTCTCGCGCTGCGGGATGCGGCGGAGCAGCCGAAGCTGCGGATTCTGAAGGGGCCGAAGGGCAATTTCCTAGGGGCGGCTTCGATTCGCTGCCTCTTGAAGGAAGACGGGCTTTTGGTGGCGGCGAACACGACCCTGTCGGAAGTGACGGCGGAAATCCAGCTGCCGGGCGGCCGGTGTCTGACGCACACCTTCCCGCGTTACGGCTACCTGGTCGAGCGCTAGCCCTTGCGTTTTTGGCCTTAATAAGGTATAATACGCGCCAATTGTTTTTCCCAAAGGAAGAAAGAAGAGGTAGAAAATGGGTACTGGTCGTACACTTCGTAAGGAATCTCACGTTCGCCCGTGCAAGACGCCGGCCGGCAAGGCGCGCAAGAACAAGGCGCAGCGCGCGCGTCTCGTCAAGTTCGGTCTGCCCGCCGAAGAGGTTCAGCAGATGGGCGACGAGGATGTGCGCGTCCTGGTGCAGCGTCCGGCGGTCGTCAAGAAGCTGGTTGCCAAGAAGGCGAAATAATGTATTTCGTTAGCTGTTCGGTTTCCGAACGGTTGGTGAATCCCCTCTTCGAAGTCTTCGACGGAGGGGATTTCATATTGTCTTCCTGGCGCGATATCGAAGAGCCGTTTACGCGCCTTCGGATCTATTTCGAGCGCGCGGACGAGGCCGCGGCCGCCCGGCAGGCGCTGCAGGCGGCGCTGACGGTCGTCGGGGTGGAGGTGCCGATCGAGGACGGCGAGCTTGCTGACGAGGATTGGAAGCTCGCGTATCGGCGCCACTTCAAGATCGAGGAAATCGGCCGGCGGCTGGTGACGGTGCCGGCGTGGGAAAAGGTGCCCGCGGGCGAGCGGCTGCCGATCGTGCTCGATCCGGGCATGGCCTTCGGCACCGGCAAGCACGAAACGACGCGGGCCTGCCTGGAATTCATTGACGAACTGGCCGGGGCGTCGGGTGAGGCGGCGCAGTCGTTTCTGGACATGGGCTGCGGTTCGGGGATTCTTTCGATTGCCGCGGTGAAGCTTGGCTTTGCGCCGGTCGTGGCGTTTGACGTGGATGCGGAGGCGGTGGCGGCCACGCAGGAAAATGCCGCGGCCAACGGCGTGCGGCTGGATTGCTTCAAGTATGGCCTGGGGGCCAAGGTGCGGCGCGATTTGCCGCCGTCGGATTTGGTGGTGGCCAACATTCTGGGGCCGCTGTTGATCCGCTTTGCCGACGAGATCGTGCCGACGGTTCGCCGCCGGCTGGTGATTTCGGGCATTTTGACCGAGCTGTATCCGGAAGTGCTGGCGGCTTATGCGGCGCGGGGGCTTAGGGAAGTCGCGCGCAAGACCATCGGCGAGTGGACCACGGGCCTGCTGGTGCGGGGCGACTAGCCGGCGCTCCGCAGTTCACTCGCCCGCGTCTTGCGCTTGCCTTTACACTTTTCCGCTTTGCCAAGGCCGCTCGCGCGTGTTGTCATGGAAGAAGGGGTTTGGTAAAATGTCCGCCAATCTGCCCATGGTGGGCAGACCCGAACATAAGGAAACCTGTAAAGTGAATACGAAGACCAAACAACTCAAGCACAAGTGCATTACCACCATTTGCGCGCTCTCCGCGGCGATTCTCTGCGGGGCGGCCCGGGCGGAGGAACCTGTAGGAGACAACCCCGGCGAGGGGCTGGAAGCGGAGGAGGAGTCAATCGTTTCGGCGGAGTTTTCGCTGGCGTTTGACACCAAGTACCTTTCCTACGGTTTTGTCGACAACAACGAGCCGATTCTGACGCCGAGCGGCTATCTCACCTTCTTCGACTGGGTGACGATCGGCTCCTATGCGCTCTTTGACGTGAGCCGCTATGGGCGTCGCGCCGGTTACAAGGATCGCAGCTGGAAGGCCATCGAGTATCACCCGACGTTGAACATCGGTCATTCGTATTCTTCTGAAGACTTCGAGTGGCTGCCGACGACCGTGGAGTTCTCGTTCGGCTACGACTACGAGTATCATCCGCGGGTGTGCACCGGCGCGCAGTGGATCGACGGCGAGTATTGCGAGGGGGCGCCGCGCGGCGGCGACACCCACTTCTTCACCTTCGAGCTGACGCTGCCCGATCTCTGGCTGGAGCCGCATTTCCTCTATGAGCGCGATGCGATGCGCGATCACGGCACCTACCTCAATCTCGAGCTCGGCCACACCTTCGCGCTGATCGAAGGCGCCGAGGAAGACGACGATCCGGTGCTGGCGCTCAAGCCCTCCATTGCGCAGGGCTGGGGCAACGCGCAGCGCATCCGCGCCTATGCCTCGCGTCAGTACGGCTATCTCTATGAGGAGGACGAAGACGGCAATCTGGTGCCAGAGGAGAACTGGGAGGCGCTTGACTATCCGGCGCTGCTCGATACCATGGTCAAGCTCGATCTCACCTGGAATGTCTGCGAGAACTTCTCGATCGGAGCTTATGTCGGCTATTCCGACTTCCTGTTCGACGAGGGCGTCCGGGATGCCGCGCGCAACTACGAGGCGACCGGCGACTGGACGCAGAGCTGGAACTTCATCGGCGGCGTGGCGCTTACGGCCAGCTTTTAATTATGGTATAATTCCCGCCAATGGGTGAACGGCGGGAAAATTATCATGCGGCCGCGCAAATGATCGCGGCCTCCAGGCGAATCCTCATTTCAGGGCATCTGAGCCCGGACGGGGATTCGCTTGGTGCTATGGTGGCGTTGGCGCGGATGCTGAGTGCCGCCGGTCACGAGGCCCTGGGCACTGCCGACCTCAATGCGCTCGGGAAGCCCGGCTTTCTTGAAGGGGTGGAGAACTTGATTCCGCTTCGCAAGCTGCGGCGGGCGAAGAAGTTCGACCTTTTCATCGCCCTCGACTGCGGCGATTTCGCGCGACTGCCGCCGGAAGTGCGGCCGCTGGCGGAAAAGTTGCCGCGGATCTGCATTGATCACCATGTGACCAATGACGGCAAGTTTGCGGAAGTTTCCATCATCGATCCGACGGCCTCGTCGACAGGCGAGCTGATCTGGCGCTTCGCGAAATGGAACGAATGGAAGTTCGACCGCGCGACCGCCGAAGCGCTGTGGGTGGCGATGATCACCGATTCCGGGCGCTTTGCCTACGACTCCACCCGTCCCGGCACCCTGCGGGCCGCCGGCGACCTGCTTAAACACGGCGTGCGCACGGCGCTCATCAACGACATCGTCTACGGCGAGTTTTCGCGCAAGGCCATCGAGCTCAAGCGGCTCGCCTGGCGTTCGCTGCACGTCTGGAAGAACCGCAAGGTCGCCGAAGTGACGCTGACGCGCGATGATTTTCGTTCGGTGCGCGGCTCCAAGGCGGATGCCGAGGACATCATCGAGATCCCGCGGTCGGTCGCCCGCAACGAAATCGCGCTCTTCTTCTATCAGATTCCCGACCGCACGCAGGAGACGCGCTGCTCGATTCGTACGCGCGGCCTTTGGGATGCGACGGTGCTGGCCGGCAAGTTCGGCGGCGGCGGGCATCGGCAGGCGTCGGGGTGCACGATCAAGGCTGCGCTCGGCGTCGCCAAGCGTCAGATGCGCGCGGCGGTGAAGGAGCTGCTGAAGAGCGCCTGCCGCAAGACGATGCGGTTGCCGGCGGATATTCTGCGGTGAAAGGCGTTCGCGGCATGGATATGAAGGCCAATCGGTGGTTGATTCTGACGGACGGCAAGGCCGGCCACGAAAATCAGTCCCGGGCCTTTGTCCGGCAGCTCGGCGGCGAGTTCGACCTGGTGGCGGTGCGGTTCCGGTCGCGCTGGCACAAGGCGCTTTCCTATCTGCTGGACCATCTGGGCGTGGCGACGACGCGCCTCTTTACGGTGGCCGCGGCGGAATTGCCGGCGAGCTGTGCGGGCGTGATCGGCACGGGCTCGGGCACCTTCTACGCCGCCAAGGCCTTCGCCCGGCGTTTTCGGGTTCCGTGCGGCGTGGTGCTGTATCCCCGCGGCTACCGGCTGTCGACCTTCGACTGCATTCTGGTGCCGGCCTTTGACCGCCCGGCGCGCGCGGCCAATGTGATCGAGTTGCCCGCCAATCTGGTCGCCAGCGACGCGGATTTCTACGCGGCGGGGGTGCAGGCGTTTCGGGCGCATTACCAGCGCGAACTGGCGGCCGGCCGGCCGATCGTCGCGGTTATTCTCGGCGGGCCGAACAAGTGCTCGACGATGACGCCGGAGTGGGCGAAGGCCGCCCTGGAGCGGGTCTTTGCCGAAAACCCCGGCGCGCTTTTCTGGGTCACGACCTCCCGCCGCACGCCGCCGGCGGTCGAGGAAGTGGTGAAGGCCTTCGGCTGGGATTACCGGCTCCTTTATTCGCAGGACCATTTCAATCCCATTCCCGCCTTCGTGCAGCTGGCGTCGCGGCTTTATGTTTCGGCGGAATCAACCGGCATGCTTTCCGAGGCCTGCACGTTCGGTCATGCCGAAGTGCAGGTGCTGGACAACCTGAAGCCCGGGCCCCACAAGTTCCGCCGCTTCGTCGACGATTTGCGCGCGGCCGGCTATGTCGACGGCCGGCGCAAGGTCGAGCTGGCGGGGCTCTTTGCCCGCGCCCGGAAACTGATGGGCCGATGAAAAACGCGCGCTTCTGGCTCGGGGACGCCCTGATTTGCCTGCCGCTCTTGGTGCTGATTGCCGGCGGCATCTTCTTTTTCCGCGCGGCGTTGCCGGGGCTGGTCGCGCGCGAGGCGGCGCGGGTGCGGTCGGTATATCACGAGGTGGCGGCGGAAATCAAGGATGGCGAGGCGCTCGCAGTGCGGCAGTATGAGCGCGGCGAGCGCAAGGCCGAAGGGCGTCTGGGCAAGGGCTCCTGGGGCGTTGAGGATCATGGGCGCGAGCAGCTGGTGTGGTACCGGCCGCCGCATTCGCCGACGGTGAGCGGTGTCATGGTGCCGACGGTCGAAAGCTTTGACTACGAGCGGTTCTTTCAGCTGGTGGGCCTGGCGGTGCTGGTGCTGATGCTCATTCTGACCGATGTCGGGCTTAGGTATTTTCGGCGGTTCTCCCGCGAGCGTGATGATTTCATGGCGGCGGCGGTGCATGACTTGCGCACGCCGCTCGTCGGCATGCGGCGGCTGATCGGCAGGAACGACGCGGAGGCGCGGCAACTGGCGGAGCGGATGCTGCATCTGGTCGAGAACATCAGCGACTTCCTGAAGCTCGGCGCCCGGCGTCCGCCGGACATCCGGCGGGTGGCGGTGCTGGAAGCTTTTGCCGAGACCTATCGGCTCTTTGCGGCTGATTATGCGGAGCTCGCGTCCGGCCCGCTGACGGTGGTCGGCGATGGCGCCCTGGCGGTGCGGGCGGACGAACATCGGCTGGTGCAGATTTTCTGGAACCTGATCGGCAACGAGCTCAAGTATGCCGCGCCCTACGGTCCGGTCACGGCGACCTTTCGTGCCGATGACCGACAGGTGGTCATGGAGCTGGCTGACGAGGGGCCGGGCATGACTGCCGCCGAGCGCCGTCGCGCCTTCGAGCGCTATTACCGCGCGCGGACGATTTCGAAAAGCGGCAAGGGCGGCTTTGGCATCGGGCTTTGCACTGCGCGGGAGTTCGCGCGGGAAATTGGCGGCGAGCTGACGGTGCGGGCCAATGTGCCGCGCGGCTGCGTCTTTACGCTCGTCTTGCCGCGGGCGACTGAGTCGGAGGAGCGCTCGTGAGCGCCCTCAATTCGATGCTGGCGGCGGCCACGGCCGCGCCGCACCGACTGGCGGCGGCGGAGCTCGGGGCGCTGCTGGCGGAAGACGATCCGTCGGTGTGGGCGAAGGTGTTTGCCGCCGCCCGCGAGGTCCGGCGGCGGACGGGACGCGACGCGGTCCTGCCGCGCGGCCTCATTGAGACTTCCAATGTCTGCGCGAAGAACTGTTGCTATTGCGGCATTCGCGCGGGGCAGCGCGGTGTCGAGCGCTATCGGCTTCAGGAAGCGGAAGTCGAGCTGGCGCTGGCCGAGGCGCGGCGGCGGGGCTATCCGGCGGTGGCGTTTCAGGGCGGGGAGATCGAGAGCGAGGAGAATACTGCCTATTACGAGCGGCTGTTGGCGCGTTGTCGGGGGCTGGAAGTCACGCTGTCGCTGGGCGAGCAGACGGAGGCGGTCTATCGGCGCTGGCGGCAGGCGGGGGCCTTGCGGTATCTGATTCGGATCGAGACTTCGGATCGCGGGCTGTTCGCGGCCTTGCATCCGGCGCCGGCGGATTTTGACCGGCGGCTCGGCTGCATTCGTATGCTTAAGCGTCTGGGCTACATCACCGGCTCGGGCGTGATGATTGGCTTGCCCGGCCAGTCGCCGGCGATGCTGGCGGAGGATTTGGAGTTTTTTGCCGCCGAGCGGCTGGACATGGTGGGGATGGGGCCGTTCATTCCCGCGCCGGGCACGCCGCTGGCTTCGGCGGCGGTGCCTTCGCCGGCGCGGCGGGTGCAGCTGACCTTGCGGATGATTGCGCTGACGCGGCTGTTGCTGCACGAGGTCAATATCGTGTCGGCAACGGCATTGGAGGCGCTGGCGCCGGACGGGCGCCAGCAGGGCCTGGACGCCGGCGCCAATGTGATCATGCCGAACCTCACTCCGCCACGTGCTCGCGCGGCTTACGCGCTCTACCCGGGCAAGCCCGGGGCCGACTAGCGACGACCGACGACCGACTTCCGTGGCGATTAGCTGGCGCCTCGCGCTTCCAAATCGCTTTGCGTTTCGCCGCGCGACACCAACGCTTCGCGCTTCCATCGCCCACGGTCGTCGCTTGTCGGTCGTCGACCGTCGGCTCTGTTGTCGCTTGTCGGTCGTCTGCCGTCGCCGCGGGTGGCCCATGAGCGCACGACGAGTCGCATTTCGCTTCTTTTTGCTATAATAGGCGCATGTTCGTCGGGAGATACTGCCAATGACTTACAGACACGCGAGTAACGGGAAGCGAGTGTCGCTGCTCGGCTACGGCGCCATGCGCTTGCCGACGATTGAGGTCAAGGCGTCCGAGGGCTCGAAAAAGGACGCGGTTGAGCGCGTCATCGACCAGGAGCAGCTCAACCGCCAGGTCCGGCACATGCTGGACGGCGGCATCAATTACTTCGATACGGCGCCGGTCTACTGCCGCGGCGAGTCGGAACGCGCGCTGGGCATTGCGCTCAAGGCGGGCGGCTACGCCCGCGGCGACTACGTGATCGCCACCAAGCTCTCGAATTTCGCCGCGTCGCGGCATTCGGCTGAGGCCTCGCAGGCGATGTTCGAGAAGTCGCTCGCCGAGCTGCAGACCGACTACATCGACAACTATCTGCTGCATTCGATCGGCAACAACGGCTTCGAGACCTTTTCCAAGCGCTTCCTTGAGAACGGCATGCTCGACTGGTGCTGCGACCAGCGCCGCCGCGGGCGGATCCGCAACCTCGGCTTCTCCTATCACGGCGACCGCAAGGCGTTCGACTGGTGCATGGCGCATCACGACCGCTACCGGTGGGACTTCTGCATGATTCAGATGAACTACATCGACTGGAATCACGCGGTGGACGAAAGCGGCCGCAACCTCAACGCCAGCGAGATGTACGCGACGCTGACGGAGAAGGGCATTCCGGTCGTGGTGATGGAGCCGCTGCGCGGCGGGCGGCTGGCGCGGCCCGACGAGGCGCTGATGAACGAGCTGAAGCCGCTCGATCCCGAGGCGACGGCCGCGCGCTGGGCGCTCCGCTTCTGCGGCAGTTTCCCGAATGTAATGACGGTCCTCTCCGGCATGACCTACACCGAGCACATCGACGAGAACCTCGCCACCTTTTCGCCGCTCAGGACCTGCTCGCGCAAGGAGCTCGCGGCCCTGGAGCGCGCGGCGCTCGCCTGGCTGGGTCAGGGCGCGGTGCCCTGCACGAGCTGCAATTACTGCATGCCCTGCCCCTACGGGCTCGACATCCCGACTCTGATCGGCTTTCGCAACGACCAGCGGCTGGCGAAGCCGCGGCTTTCGGCCGGTGCGATTCTCAAGGCCTACGAGCGTGCGGTTCCGGAACCGCTGCGGCGTGCGGAACACTGCACCGGGTGCGGGCGCTGCCGGCCCCACTGCCCGCAGCGCATCGACATCGCGGCGGTGATGGCCGAGCTCGACGCCTGGATTGACGAACTGAAAGACGAGGTGCGGAAATGAAGTACGTGGCGCTGGTGCTTGCCGCCTGGGTGCTGTGGCTGCCCGTCACCTTCTGGTGCGGCCGTGTCTTCTGCCGCTATGTGTGTCCGCTCGGGCTGGCGCAGAGCCTGGTCAACTGGCTCTTTCATCCGCGGACGAAGGTGCGCCGGGTCTGCACCCGCCTGCCGCGGCCCTGGTATCAGCGGCTGGTGAACGTCATCCTGCTGGCGGCGTATTTCCTGACGCCGGTCGGCTCGCTGCTGCATCCTTGGGGTGTTGTCGGCCGGGTGGTGATTCTCTTTGCGCCGGGCATCGCGCTGGCGGCGCTGGTGCTGGTGACGGCGGTTTTCGGTCACGGGCGATTCTGGTGCAACTGGGTGTGCCCGCTCGGGACCATGTTCGACTGGGTCGCGCGGCTCGGCTGGCGCCAGGACGAAATCGGTCGCGGTTGCGGCAATTGTCGGAGGTGCTTCAAATGCTGACTCGGCGCGAGACTTTGCATGGCGTGGCGCTGCTGGCGGCGGCGGAAAAGCTGGCGGACGGCGGTCTGGCGCCGGTGTCGTTGCCGGGCGAACCCGATCGCGGCGGCGAGCGGGTGCTGCCGCCCGGAGCGGGCAAGCGGTCGGACTTTGCGCGCGATTGCATCGGCTGCGGGGTCTGCATCGCCGCCTGCCCCGAGCATTGTCTGCGGCCGTCGTCGCGGTGGAGCGCCTTCGGGCAGCCGGAAATGGATTTTCGCCACGGCTACTGCCGGCTCGCCTGTTCGGCCTGCGTGCGGGCCTGTCCGGTGGGCGCCTTGCGGCTGTCGGATCGCGTCCGGCGGGCGCAGGTGCATCTCGGGCATGCGGTCTGGCGCCGCGAGCTCTGCCTGAATGCGGGCGAGGGGGCGGCCTGCAGCGCCTGCGAGCGCAAGTGTCCGGTGAAGGCGATCCAGATGGTGAAGGGACTGCCGGTCGTGGATGAGGTCGTTTGCGTCGGTTGCGGCGCCTGCGAGCACGTCTGCCCCGTGCGTCCGCTGCCGGCGATTTACGTGAAAGGACATGAAGTGCAGCGACAGGTGGAACCGATGGACGGCGCGGCCGAACTCCGCGGCGAGATGCGATCACTGATTCGCGGCGGCAAGTCGGCGGTGGTGGCGAAGGGCGCGGCGATCGTCAAGGTGCTGGAGGGGCGCGGAATCCGCCCGATCTACGAGGCGCTGGCGGCCGACGGCGACTGCTTCCGCGACGCCCTGGTGGCGGACAAGATCGTCGGCCGGGCGGCGGCGGCGATTTATGTGGCGGGCGGGGCGGCCGAAGTCAATGCCGAGGTCATGAGCGAGGGGGCGTACGCCTATCTCGTCGGTCATGGGGTGAAGGCGAGCGCGACCGTGCGCACGCCGGAAATCATCAACCGCCAGGGTGACGGCAGCTGCCCCATGGAACTGGCGGTTCGGGATCTGGATAATCCTCGGGCAATGATCGAGGCAATCGGAAAGGCAATGAAACTATGAACGACATTACATTCGGACAGGCGTGGAGCTACGGTGGCGCGCTCATGTGGGTGCTGGCGCTCATGTCGGTGCTGGCGCTGGCGGTGATGATCTACCTGTGGTTCGCGCAGCGTGCGGGCGAATGCGTGGTCGAGGCGGTTTCGCGGGTGCGGGCGGCGAAGGACCCGGCGGCGGAAGGCGGGCGCATCGCCGAGCGGATGCTGTCGGCCGTCGACTGGCTGGCCGACATCGCGGCGATCGCGCCGCTCGTGGGGCTGCTGGGCACCGTGCTCGGAATGTTCAAGGCGTTTGGCGGCATCGCCAGCGATGTGGCGGCGGGGGCGAAGCCGGTAGTGCTGGCGCAAGGCGTCTCGCAGGCGATTGTGACGACGATCTTCGGGCTCGCGGTCGCGATTCCGTGTCTCGTGGCCTATGCGTTCTTCCGCCGGCGCGCCCAGCGGCGCATTGCCGAAATCGAGGAGCAGGTGGGATGAAGTTTCCGCGGTCAAATCGTTCGCGCGCGCCCCAGCTGGCGCTGACCTCGATGCTGGACGTCATTTTCCTCCTGCTGTGCTTTTTCGTGACCGTCAGCGTGTTCGCGCAGTGGGAGAACGAGGTTTCAATCAAGCTGCCTCAGGCTTCGACGGCTGCGCAGCCCGACCGGCTGCCAGGCGAGATCGTGGTCAATCTGGCCCAGGACGGGCGGCTGACGGTCAACGGCAAGGTGCTGACGACGGCCGAGCTCGAAACCCGGCTGCGGCGGATTTCGCGCTTTTATCCCGGGCAGGCGGTGATCATCCGGGCCGACAAGGCGACGGCATACGAAAAGTTCGTCGAAGTCATCAACACTTGCCGGGCGGCGGACATCTGGAATTTCTCGCTTGCTACCGAGATTGAGGCGCAATGACTCTGGTGCTGCTGCTGACTTCGATCCTGCTGTTGCCCGCCGACCGGCTGGCGATGGCTGACCGGCTCTTCAATCGCGGGCGCTATGACGAGGCGGCGGCGGAATACCGGCTGCTGGAAAAGGAGCCGTCGGTGGCGGCGGATGCAGTGCAGTTCCGGCTGGCGGAATGCGACCGGGCGGCGGGGCGCGCGGCGGCGGCGCAGTCGCGTTTTGGCGAGCTGGTGCGGCTTTATCCCGATTCGGAATTCGCCGATTCGGCCCGGTTGCAGCTGGCGTTGGCCAGTTCGGGCGCGGAACGGCAGCGGCAACTGGCGGCGCTGGACAGCGATCGGGTTCGGAATTCGGTGCGGGCGGCGGCGCTTTACCAGTTGGGGCGGGAATTGCGGGATGCCGACCGGCTGGCGCGGGCGATTGCAGCCGATCCCGACGGCCCTTATGCCGATTACGCGAAGTTGCAACGCGGGACGCTCTTGGCCGAGGCGAAGGAGGAGCCGACGCGCCGCAAGGGTATGGAGCAGCTGCTGGATTTGGGCTTTGGTCGCGGTCCGCTGGCCGAGGAGGCGCTTTATCTGGCGGCGATCAGCAGTTATCGCTCCCGGCGGTATGGCGAAGCCGGTAGTCTTTTCCGCCGCTACCGGCGTAATTTTCCGCAGGGCCAGCATGGTCAGGAGGCGCGGACGCTGGCGGTCTGGAGCGATTTCCTAAACGGCCGCTACGCGGACGCGGCGGCGGCCTGCGGCGACGGCAACATCGACGACTTGGCTTATTTGCGGGCGTGCTGCGCCGAGATGACGGGTGATCCGGCGGCGGTGGCGGCGTTTCGTGATTATCTGGAGCGGTTTGCCGCCGGCAACTACCGAAAGGAGGCGGAGCTGCGGCTCGGCCGGTTGGAGTTTGCCGAGGCGGCGAAGGGGTCGAACACGGTCGCCGTGGTCGCGGCGGCGCGGCGGGTTTACGCGCAGTCCCAGGCGGCGGCCGATGCGCTGCGGCTCGGCTGGGCCTATGAGCGCGCGGGCAGCGTCCGCGAGGCGGAGGCGCTTTATCGCAAGACGGTGGAAGCGGCGCCCGGCACTGCCGAAGCGGCAGAGGCCCTGTATGCCGCGGCAATGCTGGCCGCGCGAGCCGAGGAGTGGCCCAAGGTGGAAGTGGCGCTGGCAGAAGCAATGGCATCAGGCAAACTGGGCGAGCGGCAGGCATCGGCCGGTTATTGGCGGGGGATGGCGGCCAAGGCGCTGGGGCATCCGGAGGAGGCCGTCAATTTTCTGAAGGCGGCGCTGGAGCTCGGGCTGGGGCTGGATGAAGCGCGGGAGGCGCGGCTGGTGCTGGCGGAGGCCGATTATCGTGCGGGGCGCGAGGCGGCGGCCAAGGCGGAATACGCCCGGCTGGTCGGCGAAGGGGCCTGTGCGCGGATGAACGCTTCGCTCATCCATGCCGTCGGCAAGTTGCTGGACGGGGAGCCGCGGGCGATTTGCGCACAGGCGCTGATTGAGTCGAGTTCGCCGGAATGGCGGCAGGCGGGCTGGGCGCTCAAGGGCGAATATGAAGAGGCGCGGCAGGGCTTGACGGCGGCGATGGCCGCATATCGCGCGGCGCTGAAGGAGCCGGTCCGCACGGCGGAAGCCGCGTGGGCCGCCTTGCGGCTCGGCCGGCTGGAGACGCGCGCCGGCGAATATGCGCGGGCGGAAGCGTCATTGCGCGAGGCGGTGCAACTGTCGGCGAAAACGACTGGCGATCGGGCCGAGGCGTATCTGGCGCTGGCGGAGAATGCCGAGGCGAGCGGCGATTTTCGCGCGGCCTGCGGCTATGCGACGGCGGTCGTCGCGCTCTTTCAGGACTCGGCCCTGGCCGCGCGGGCCGAGCGGATTCTCAAGGCGCACCCGGAGGCGGCGAAATGAGCGGCTCCCGCAAAGAGGCGGTGATCCTGATCGCGCTCGGGCTGTCGTTGGCGCTGCACTTGGCGTTGATGCTTGGCGTGCGTTCCCAAGTGATGACCCGCGGGGCGGCTTGGGCGAATCGGCTGTCGCGGCCGGAACCCATGCGGGTGGTGAACGCGGCGGAAGTGCCGGAGCCGGTGCGGCTGGAAGCGGTCAAGGAGCTGCAGGCCCTGCGCGAGGCGCCGGCGGCGCAATTGGCGTCGTCGCCGCGAGTCGGGGCGGAGGAAATCCTGAAGTCTGCCGGCGAAGCGCCGGCCGTGACGGCGGCTTTGCCCGAGGCTCCGCCGGCTCCCGCTCCGGAACTGGCGGTGGCGGCGCTCAAGCTGGAGCGGGCGGCGACGAAGGTGGAGCTGCCGCTGCTGACGGTCGCGGCGCCGACTGCGCTCGGCAGTGCCTATCCGGTGCTGACGGCGGCGAAGAGTGACGGGGTGCCGGCCCGAGCGGTGGCGGCTCCGGCTCCAATTGGCGATATGGCGCCGCCATTGCCGCCGACGCGGCTGGAGTCCGGTTCGGAGCCGAAGGTCAAGTTCGTGCCGGCGGCCGAGGTCTCCGCGCAGGTGGACGAGCAGGCGGTGGCCGAGGCGCAGACCGCCGTTCGGCAGCTCCTGAATGTCGCGGCGGCGAAAGAGCTGCCGGAATTCGTGACGGTGCGCCTCGATTCGGCGGTGCAGGGCGAGTGGACGTATTTTCGCGTGCGGGTCGAGCCGCGAGCGGAGCTGCCGACGGTGCCGAAGGACGTGGTTGTCCTGCTGGACGCTTCCGGCTCCATCGGCTGGGATCGTATCACTTCGATCCGCAAGGCGGCCAAGCGCATTCTCCGCAGCGCCACCAATTCCGGCGACCGCTTCAACCTGGTGGCGTTTCGCGACCGTTATTCGTATGCCTTCCGCACCTGGCAGGGCTGCACCCAGTCGGCGTTTGAGGCCGCCGACCGCTGGCTGAACGAGCTGGCGGCGCACGGGCGCACTGATGTCTTCGCGACCATTCGCTCGGTGCTCACCTTGCCACGCGACCCGACGCGGCCGCTGATCGCGCTGGTGGTGACGGACGGCGACGCCAACGCGGGCGTGAGCGGCACCGAGGACATCCTGGCGAAGTTCACGGCGCTTAACGACGGGCTCGTTTCGGTTTACATGTATGGGGTCAAGTCCTCCGCCAACCGCCCGCTCATCGACTTGCTGACGCACGGCAACCGCGGCGAGAGTTTCATTTTCGAGGGCATGCGCTGGAGCGCGGGCGAGGGGCTGGAGCAGCTTTCGGAGCGCTTCCGCGATCCGGTCTTAAGCGATTTGCGAGTCGTCTTTGCCGCCGGCACGCCGGCGGAGGCCTATCCGACGCGGTTGCGCAACCTTTATCGCGGGGCGGAGCTGACGTTCGTAGGCCGGGTACGCACCGGAGTCAGTTCGGTCGCGTTTTCGCTTCAGGGCCTCAATGGCGCGACGGCCTACGAAGGTTTTTTCCGGCTGCCGCTGACAGCGGCGAATCCCGACGCCTCGGTGACGGCCGAATGGCAGCGGGAACGAAACTGCAATCTGCAAATCAGAAAGGAACAATGAAAATGGCAACACCACTCGTGGGAATCGTAATGGGTTCGGATTCGGACTGGCCGCTCGTCAAGAAGGCCTGCGACACCTTGGACAAGTTCGGCGTCGCGTATGAGACGCGGGTCATCTCGGCCCACCGCACGCCGGAGCTGGCGCTCGAATATTCCAACACCGCCGAAGCGCGCGGGCCCAAGGTCATCATCGCGGCGGCGGGTGGCGCGGCGCATCTCGGGGGCGTGCTGGCGGCGGGGACGGTGCTGCCGGTCATCGGCATTCCGGTGTCGGGCGGCGCGCTGAACGGCCTGGATGCGCTTTACGCGACGGTGCAGATGCCCGGCGGCGTGCCGGTGGCGACGGTGGCGGTCGGCAACGCGGGGCCGGTCAATGCGGCGCTCCTGGCGGTGCAGATCCTCGGCACGGCGGACGCCGGCTTGCGGGAGAAGTTCCGGGCGCACAAGGCGGAGCTCAAGGCGAAGGTTGCCGCCGCCAATGACAAGATCCACGCCTGATGCTATAATAGCGAATCATGAACCGAATTACCTTTTGCGGCAGTCTGCTGGTCGATGAAATCAAGATGATCTCGGCTTGGCCCGACAAGGGCATGCTGGTGCCGATCTCCTCGGTGTCGCGGGCGGTCGGCGGCTCGGTCTGCAACAGCGGCGTCGACTTGAAGCGGCTGGACCCGTCGGTCGAAGTCAAGGCCGTCGGCAAGGTCGGGGCGGACGACAAGGGCGAGTTCGTGATTTCCGTACTGTCGGCGCAGGGGCTGGACGTGTCGGGCGTCCGCCGGGTCGAGGGCGTGCCCACGACCTTTACCGACGTGATGACGGTGGCGGCGACGGGCGAGCGCACCTTCTTCAACATGCATGGCGCCGATTCGACGCTGGTGCCGGAGGACATTGATCCGGGCCAGCTCGGGTGCGACCTCTTCCATTTCGGCTATCTGCTTCTGCTGGACGGCATGGACGCGGAGGACGCGGAATACGGCACCAAGGCGGCGCGGCTGCTGGCCAAGGTGCAGGCGGCGGGCATCAAGACCTCGATCGACATCGTGAGCGAGCAGTCCGAGCGGTTCGCGCGGGTGGTGCGACCGGCGCTCAAGTACTGCGACTACGTCATCATCAACGAAGTCGAGGGCTCGCTGGCGACGGGGGTCGCGGCCGACGATCTCCGCGGCATTTGCGAGGGGCTGTTCAAGCTGGGCGTGAAGGAACGGGTGACGGTGCATTGCCCGCAGGTCGGAGTGACGCTCGGCCGGGCGGGCGACTGGACGGCCGTGCCGTCGCTGCAGCTGCCGCCGGGCTGGATCAAGGGCTCGGTCGGCGCGGGCGATGCGTTCTGTGCCGGCATGCTCTACGCGCTGCTGAAGGAAATGTCGCCGGAGGCGGCGCTACGGTTGGCGTCCTCGGCGGCGGCCTGCAATCTTGCGGCCCCCGATTCGATCAGCGGCGCCCGGTCCCTCGCCGAAACCCTGGAGCTGGATCGCCGTTTCTCGCGCGCGGCCCGATAGCGGGCGAAGGCATTTTAGCAAAGCAACCATTTTCAAACCGATTCAGGAAAGCAAACTATGAAAGACCTTAAGGAAGCCTACAAGACCATTGAAGCCGACCATTTTGCGCCGCAGCTGGAGATTTCGTTCATCGACGGCGCCCGTCGCCAGACCTTTCAGTACGAGAAGGTGACCTGGAATATCGGCGGCGAGGAGAAGGGCCTCAGGTATGGCGAGAATCCCGGGCAGGAGGCGGCGCTCTACAAGTTGGTGAACGGCAATCTGGTGCTGGGCGAGATCGAGACGCTGCAGGCCGGGCAGTTCCTCGCTTCGGTGCCGGAGCTGCTGCAGTCGGGCAAGCACCCCGGCAAGACGAACGTCACCGACACCGACAATGCGCTCAACATCCTTCGCTATCTGATGGACAAGCCCTGCGCGGTCATCGTAAAGCACAACAACCCGTGCGGGGTGGCGGTCGGCTCGACGCTGGCCGAGGCGTATTTCCGTGCGAACAAGGCGGACCGGCTGGCGGCGTTCGGCGGCGCGATTGCGCTTAACCGCGAGTGCGACCTGGAGACGGCGAAGCTCATCATTGAGAATTACGCCGAGGTGGTGGTCGCCCCCGACTTCCAGCCGGGCGTGATGGATCTTTTCGCCACGAAGAAGAACTTGCGCGTTTTTCGCATCAAGAACATGGCGCGGCTCACCGACTTCGTGGCCAAGCCGGTCATCGACTTCAAGTCGCTCGTCGACGGCGGCCTGGTGGCGCAGACGAGCTTCGTCTGCAAGGCCCGCAAGCCCGAAGACCTGATGCCCGCCTACTGCAACCGCAAGCTCACCGACAAGGCGACGGGCGCGGTCAGCTTCGAGGAGCATAAGATCAAGCGGCTGCCGACGGCGAAGGAGTACGAGGATCTCGTGTTCGGCTGGCTGGTCGAGGCGGGCGTCACCTCGAATTCGGTCCTCTATGTGAAGGACGGCGTGACGGTCGGCATCGGCACGGGCGAGCAGGACCGCGTCGGCGTCGCCGAGATCGCGCGCGATAAGGCCTACACGAAGCATGCGGACTGGATCGCGTGGGAGAAGTACCAGAAACCCTACAATGACCTCCGGCTCGCCTTCGGCGAAGAGGACGGTGCGAAGAAGCAGGCGGAGATCATGGAGCAGACGAAGGCCGAGAAGGGCGGGCTTCCGGGCTGTGCGATGGTTTCGGACGCGTTCTTCCCGTTCCGCGACGGACTCGAGGTCGGCATCCGCGAGGGCATCACCTCGGTGGTGCAGCCGGGCGGCGCGATCCGCGATTGGGATGTGATCGACTGTGCGAACGATGCGGGCGTCGCGATGGTGTTCACCGGCCAGCGGTCGTTCAGGCACTGACGTGCCTGAATGAGTTTAAAGTTTAAAGTTTAAAGTTTAAAGTTTAAGGTTTAAAGTTTAAGGTTTAAAGTTCGGGAGTCGGATGGATAGACGGGAGTTTCTCAAGGGGACGGCGTGGATGGGGGCTGCGGCCCTGGCCGGAGGGTGCCATCTCAACCGCCTTGGCTTCGGCGAGGGCGGACAGATGCAGGACTTCGCGCTCCGTCCGATGAAGCGCGTCCGCGTGGGGTTCGTCGGCATCGGCAGCCGCGGCACGGGTGCGGTCCATCGTGTCTCGATGATCCCCGGCGTGGACATCGTCGCCCTCTGCGACGCATTGCCCGAGCGCGTGGAGGCGAACCTCAAGTGGCTCAGGGAACAGAAGTACGCGGGCGTGGACAGGATCAAGAAGTACGTCGGCGACGAGGCCTACAAGGAGTTCTGCGACTTCGGCGACTGCGACGTCGTCTACTGCGCGACGCCGTGGGCGCTTCACCAGCCGGTCGCGCTTCGGGCGCAGAACGGCGGGAAGATCGCGCCCGTCGAGGTGACGAGCCCGCTCACCGTCGACGAGTGCTGGGAGCTCGTCGAGGCCAGCGAGAAGTTGCGCATCCCCTGCATGCAGCTCGAGAACTGCGTCTACGGCGAGATCGAGCTCCTGGAGCTCAACCTCGCGCGTCTCGGGATGTTCGGCGAGATCAACCACGCGGAAGGCGCCTACATCCACGATCTCCGCGAGATCATCCCCTCGAGCGGCAAGTACAACGGAGAGGCGGTGTGGCGCTACGGCGAGAACATGGTGCACAAGGGCAATCGCT
>JAZLMR010000056.1:0-30249 GCA_045598785.1 Kiritimatiellia bacterium | reverse complement strand
GGTCGCGAGTCCACCCGAGTCCTCGAGACCGACGGACGGACCGAGCGTGAAGAAATATACGGCGAACGTCGCCAGCGTGGCGGTCCAGAAGGCCGCCCAATCAAGCCTCGAGAAAAACCTATCCTTCATACTTAGTGCTGTATTATATCAAATTTCGCCGTTTGATACGTCAGCAGCGTTTCCGTACGCCATGACGAATAGCCACTGCGTCATGATTATGATCGAGATACGGTTGAGGAGGCGAAGCGAATTCCAACCGCCCTCTGAAAACATCCTCCGGGTCTTCGAAACTCCGCCCGCCCCGTGTCAACCGGCCCTAGGCAGTAAGCGAAGCGCAGAAATGTCGACCATCCGCTATCGGAGCGGAGAAGATCGTTTAAAATTCAGAGATGCGCCCCAGCCCTGAGGGGTCTGGCGGCGGCTGGTCGGAAAATGGTATAATACGTCCCAATTATGAACTTACTAGCCAAAAACCTTAACCAGACGCTGGGCACGGCCGCCGATTTCCTTTCGAAGGCCGGCAAGCGGATGTATTTTCCCTACGGGGGCATTCTCGGGCAGGGCGCGGAAGCCAAGGGCTGCGCGATCAATGCCACGATCGGCATGGCGTTCGAAGAAGATGGCAGCCCGCTGGTGATGCCGTCGTTCGGCGACAACGTCAAGCTGGGCAAGTCGGCGTTCCTCTATGCCGGCAGCTTTGGCTTGCCGAAGCTGCGCGAGCAGTGGAAGGCGCTGGAGCTGAAGAAGAACCCTTCGCTCAAGGGCAAGAAGTTCTCCAATCCCGTAGTCACCAATGCGTTGACGCACGGGCTCAGGATCGCGGCCGAGCTCTTTGCCGATGCGATGGACGAACTGGTCACGCCCGATCTTTTCTGGGACAATTACGAGCTTATCTTCCAGGAGGCGGTCGGCTGCAAGGTGCGCCACTTCAACACCTTCCGCAAGGGGGCGTTTGACGCGGCGGCGCTGAAGGCGGCGCTGATGGCGCCGGGCAAGAAGAAGCTGCTGATCCTGAACTTCCCCAACAATCCGACCGGCTATACGGCGACGCTGGCGGACGCGAAGAAGATCGTCTCGGCGGTCAAGGCGGCGGCCCGGGCCGGCAAGCGCATCGTCGTCATTCTCGACGACGCCTATTTCGGGCTCGTCTATGAGCCGGGCATCCACGAGGAGTCGCTGTTTGCGGAGTTTGCCGACCTCGACCGGAACGTGCTGGCGGTGAAGCTGGACGGCACGACCAAGGAAGACTACGTCTGGGGCCTGCGCGTCGGCTTCATTTCGTTTGCGTTCAAGGGCGCGAGCGACGCGCAGCTCAAGGCGCTGGAAGCGAAGGCGGCCGGCAATGTCCGCAGCTGCATTTCCAATGCGTCTTCGCTCGGGCAGCATCTGGCCGTGGCCGCCTATGCGAATCCGAAGTATGCGGCCGAGAAGCGGCAGAAGTATGCCGTGCTCCACGCCCGCTATCGGGAGATCCGCAAGCTGCTGAAGGCGCACCCCGAATACGCGCAGAGCTTTGAGGTCATGCCGTTCAACAGCGGCTACTTCATGTGCGTCAAGCCGATTGGCGTCGAGGCGGAAAAGGTGCGCAAGCACCTGATTGAAAAGTATTCGGTGGGCACGATCGTGCTTTCCGGGCTCATTCGGCTCGCGTTCTCGACGATCCCGAAGGCGAAGCTCGCAAAACTTTTTGCCGCGGTTCACGCGGCGGTGACTGATTTGGTATAATGGTGACCGTTTTTATTGTCCGGTGATGTAATGGCAGCATAGGGGTTTTTGATACCCTTCGAACTGGTTCGAATCCAGTCCGGACAACCAAGGTTGGTTAGGTATGTTCGGATTCGGCAAAAAAGCATGGTCTCAGCGGTCTCGGGTCGCTTCGGTTTCGAAGAGCGACCGCGGGCTGCAGCGCATTGACAACGAAGACAGCTTTTACGCCGACGACGACCGGCTCGTCTATTGCGTGGCGGACGGCATGGGCGGCGGCGCCGAGGGCGCCATGGCGAGCGCGATCGTCTGCCGCGAAGTCCGCATGATGTCCAAGGTGACGTCGGATGATTTCACGCAGCGCTCGGCGGCGTTGCAGCATTCGCTGGTTGACGCCAACGAGGCGATCTTTGAATATGCGCAGCGCAAGGGCTATCGGCAGATGGGCTCGACGGTGGCGTTATTGCTACTGGACGAGCCGACGCATTCGCGGGCGCAGATAATCCATATCGGTGACAGTCGCGTCTATCGGATTCGCGGGGGACTGGCGACGATGCTCACCAAGGATCATTCGATTGGCTTCGAGCTCGGCGATTTCGCCGGACCGGCGGCCGAGCGGTTTCGCGATCGCGCCAATCCGCTGGCGCATGTCCTGACGCGGGCGATCGGCGTGCAGGCGGAGGTCAAGTGCGAAGTCGGGGAAACGGACGTCCGGCCCGGCGACCGCTTCGTGGTCTGCTCGGACGGCGTGCATGATGTCATCACCGACGCCCGGCTGGCGATTTTTGCCGGCGGCGGCACGCTGGAGTCGGCGGCCGGCCGGTTGGCCGGGGCGATTGAGAAGGCGGGGGCGCCCGATAACTACACCTTTATCCTGATCGAGGTTGCGGGGTCATGATCCTGGCGCCGCTCAGAGGAGTGACGATCCGGTGCTTCCGCGAGACTATGGCGGCAGAAATTGCCGCGGCGGGGTTTGACGAGGCGATCACGCCGTTTGTGCCGGCGATGCCGGGCGTGGATCCGCTCAAGGACCGGGAATTGCAAGGGGCGGTGGGAACGCTCCCGTTCAAGGTCACGCCGCAGTTCATCGGCAAGCATCCGGCGGCGCTCAAGGCGGCGCTGGAACGGGTGAAGGCCGCGGGTTACGATACGGTTGACTTCAATGCCGGCTGCCCGTTTCCGATGGTGCGCAACAAGGGGCGCGGCAGCGGCATCCTGCGGACCCCGGACACGCTGCGGCGAATGTTGGCGGTCGGGTGCGAGACGCTGGGCGCGGGCAAGTTTTCGGTGAAGGTGCGGCTGGGGGTGGACCGGTCCGACGAGCTGCGGCAGCTGCTGCCGATCTTCAACGAGTTTCCGCTGCGCTGGCTGGCGGTGCACGCGCGCACGGCGCGGCAGATGTATGCGGGCGAATGCGACCGGGCGGAGTTTGAGGCGGTGCGTGCGGGTGCCAAGGTGCCGGTCGTCTATAACGGCGACGTGCCGTTGCCGGTGCCGGACGAGTACCGGGAGCTGTCGGTGATGGTCGGGCGCGGATTCATCCGTCAGTTGGGCGCGCGCGCGGACGCCGGCGAGCTGCTGCGGCGGTATGTCGCCGCCTCGCAGGCGGAGCTTAGCGGCGACCGGCCGGTTTTGGGGCGGCTCAAGGAGCTGCTGGCCTACTGGCGGGAACTGCCGGCATGGTCGCGCAAGTGGCCGGTGATCAAGCTTTGCCGGACGGTGGAGGAACTGCTGTCGGTCAGGTGATTTCAAATCCAAGCAGGAAGGGAAACGGGAAGATGAAAAGACTAGTGCTGGTTTCGGTGGCGACGGCTTCGGCCTTGGCCGCCTGGGCGGGGCCGCTGGACAAGGCGGTTTTGCATGGCGAGACGGACAAGCGCCGCGCGATCGAATATGCCGTCGGCGAGGAGATGGTCTTTACGCTGTCGTTGCAGTGGGCGGGCGAGATCGATCCGCAGGCCGGCTATTGCATCGAGTGGTCGCGCTCCGGCGATGACGGGAAGACCGATCGGGGCAAGTCGCCGCTGCCGCTCAAGTCGCCCCTGGTGATCCGCACCCGCATCGACCAGCCGGGCTTCGTCCGCATTCAGGCCTGCGTCAAGGACGCGAAGGGCAAGACCTATCAGAAGCAGTTCCTCGGCGACACCTCGACGCCGGAGGGCCAGCGGGCGCTCAATGCGTTCGAGCGTTCCGACCGTCGGGTCTTCTTCGACGGCAGCGCTGGCGCGGAGGTCGAGAAGCTGCAGACGGCCGCGCTGCCGAAGGACTTTGACGGCTTTTGGGAAAGCCGGCTGCGGCGGCTGGCGAAGGTGCCGCTGGAGCCGACGGTCCGGGAGTATCCGTCGAAGGACCCGAAGGTGCGCTGCTTTTCGTTCTCGGTGCCGTGCGCGGGGCCGCGGCCGGCGACGGGCGTGATGACGATTCCGGTCGACACCTCGAAGAAGTATCCGGCGTTCATGGGCGTGCACGGCTACGGCGCCCGTTTCGTGCTGGAAGTCCCGACTTCGGGGCCTCACGACCGGATCTGGACCTACCTGGACGCGCACGGCTATGACATCGGGCGCGAGCCGGAATATTACGACGAGTTCTACGAATCGGTCAAGTCGAACGGCAAGACCTTCGGGCTGGATTCCCAATGGCAGAACCAGTCGACGAACACCTGCTATTTCGGCGGCATGATCTACCGCATCGCGCGGGCGCTCGAATTCATCCGCTCGCTGCCGGAGTGGAACGGGCGCGACCTGACGGTGCAGGGCGGTTCGATGGGCGGGCTGCAGACCATCTGGGCGGCGGGCATCGACCCGAAGGTCACGCTCGCCAATTCGTCGATCACCTGGTGCTGCGACATGGGCGGCCGCGAATCGGCGGGCCGCATTCGTGATCCGTGGGGCGTCGGCGAGACGGCGGCGCTCCGGTATTTCGATCCGGTCAATCTGGCGCGGCGCATTCCCGACACCTGCCGGGTCAACATCCTCCGCGCCGGGCTGGGCGACTATTGCTGCCCGCCTTCGGGGCTTTCGATCCTCTGGAACAACCTGACCGCGCCGAAGCAGATCAACTGGGTGCAGGGCTCCACCCACGGCTATGTGCCGCCGGAGCCGCATCAGCGCTTTACCTTGTTCCGGCGGTTCTTCGGCTACTACCGGCGCGCGCTGGACGACACTCGCCTCATGTATGACGACGGCATCGGCGACACGGTCGAATTCTGCTTTGACGTGCAGGATGCGACCGTGCATGCGCTGGACAACGCCGCGCGGGAGGACATCCTCAACCATGCGGACTGCGTGGAGCTTTACTTCAGCGAGACCGGTGACTTGAGCAAGCCCTATTACTGCATCGAGATCGATCCGGCGGGCCATATCATGGACTACACGATGACCTATCCCAGCCGCAAGCAGGGCTTTGACTGGCGCTGTCAGTCGCTGAAGCTGCAGACGAAGCTCATCGACGGCGGCTACCAGGTCAAGGGCTCGATCGCCAAGGCGGAGCTCAAGTCGCTCGGGATCGACGTGGAGGGCCGCTACTGGTTCGGCGCCTATCGCGCGGACTTCAAGTCTGACGGCAAGGGCGGCGGCAAGCTGGTCGACTGGTACAGTCCGTTCCCGTATCCGGAAGGGCCGGCGAATTTCCACCTGCCCTGCATGTTCATCGATTTCTCCCAGCATACTCAGCGTTAAGCCATGAGCGTTAAACTTCCCCCTAAGGCGCTGGTGACCGGCGGCGCCGGTTTTCTCGGAACCCATCTTTGTCGGCGGTTGCTGGACGAAGGCTATGAGGTGACTTGCCTGGACAACCTCTTTACCGGCATGAAGTCGCACTTGACCGAGTTTGCCGGCAATGCGCGCTTCAATTTCATCCAGGCCGACGTGACCGTGCCGTTTCGCGGGCAATATGACGAGATCTACAATCTCGCCTGCCCCGCGTCGCCGCCGCATTACCAGCGCAATCCGCTGGAGACGCTGTGGACGAGCATCCTCGGGATGAAGCATTGTCTCGAACTGGCGCGGGATACCGGGGCGAAGGTGCTGCATGCTTCGACGAGCGAGATCTACGGCGACCCGCTGGTGCATCCTCAGATCGAAAGCTACTGGGGCAACGTCAACACGATCGGCGTGCGCAGTTGCTATGACGAGGGCAAGCGCGTGGCGGAGACGATGGCGAGCGAGTTCCGCCGTTGCCACGGGGTGGACGTGCGGATGGTGCGCATCTTCAATACCTACGGTCCGTATATGCATCCGCAGGACGGGCGCGTCGTCTCGAACTTCATCCTGCAGGCGCTCGCCGGCGAGCCGATCACCATCTACGGCGACGGCAGCCAGACGCGCAGCTTCCAGTATTGCGACGACCTCATTGAGGCGATGCGGCGCTTTATGGCGAAGCCGCGGGCGGAGGTCGAGGCGTTCTTTGCGGTGAAGGGGCATCCGGCGGCGCCGGTCCTCAATACGGGCAATCCCGGCGAGTTCACAATCAAGGAGCTGGCGGAAAAGGTGACGGCGATGGTCGGCAGTCGATCAGAAATCGTGTATCGGCCGTTGCCGGGCGACGATCCGAAGAAGCGCAAGCCGGACATTGCGCTGGCCAAGGAGTTCCTGGGCTGGGAACCGAAGGTGCCGCTCCAGGCGGGGCTTGCCAAGACGATTGAATATTTCCGCAAGTTTGTGGGCGGGGCGGCGTTGCTGGCGTTGCTGGCGCTGGCGCCGTTCGCTTCGTTGGCGCAAGCCGGCGAGGGCGCGAAGGTCGGTGCGTCGGCGGTGGCTGGCGCGGTGCCGGCGGCGCTGGTGCCCGAGCATATTGCGCTGGAGGTGGCCGATCCCGAGGCGATGGAGAAATGGTGGTGCGAGCATCTGGGCTTTAAGGTGACGCTCAAGCGCACGGGCGGTTCGCGGTTCTTGGCCGATGCGACCGGCAAGCTGGCGTTCGAGGTGTATGGCCCGGCGGCGGGGCAGCCGCCCGTCAATCACTGGCAGACTTCGGACATGAAGCTGCATTTCGGCTTCGCCTCGAAAGACGTCGAGGCGGACAAGACGCGGCTGGTGGCGGCCGGCGCGACTTGCGGCGCCAAGGACGACGTGCCGGGGTTGAAGGGCTACCTGATGCGCGATCCGCAGGGCATTCCCTTCCAGATCGTTCAGCGCGCACGTTCGATTCTGACCCGGTGAGGGCCCATTTTGCTATAATAACCGCAATATTC
The DNA here is from genome assembly GCA_045598785.1 of Kiritimatiellia bacterium. GTDB lineage: Bacteria > Verrucomicrobiota > Kiritimatiellia > RFP12 > UBA1067 > UBA1067. The sequence goes on along the minus strand of JAZLMR010000056.1, from coordinate 23,354 downwards.
ATTTACTACTAAATATAGAGAAAAAACATGCTGATTGCAGATTCGCTGGTGAATGGTTTTCTGGGCTCCAACCTGATGGGCCAGGGCATTGTGGTGGTGCAGCTGCTCGGGTCGGTCGTGATGGTGGCGACCATCCTGGGCAAAGCCAAGGAGATCGGCTTCGTCGGCCGGTCCACCCGACGCTTCCTGCGGGACTTTTCCGTATGCCACGATGTGCTCGAATATTACCTCCAGCGGCGGCCGAGCGTGACCTCGGGCATCGAGGGCATTTACAAGGAGACTTGCGAGCGGCTGTTGAAGTTGCTCAGCCCGGACGTGCGCTCGCTCCTGGTGGGGCGGCAGCACGATGAGACCTCGGCGGCGCTGACGGCGCGGGAAATCGAACTCGTCAAGGGGACATGCGAGCATATCCTCGACGAAGAGGAGATCCGGCTGGAGCACGGCATGGGCATCATCGCGACGGTGGTGGCGCTGTCGCCGATGCTCGGGCTGCTGGGCACGGTCTGGGGCGTGCTGGACGCCTTTGCCGAGATGGGCACGGCGGGCAGTGCCAATCTGGCGACGATCGCGCCTTCGATTTCCGCGGCGCTGGTGACGACGGTGGTCGGGCTGCTGATTGCGATTCCCGGGGTGATCGCCTTCAATTCGATGAACTCGAAGATCCGCGGCATCACGGCCGACATCGAGGGCTTTGCCGACGAACTGATCGGCCGGATCGCCTGCGAGTTCCAGGGAAGGGGCGCCTGAGATGTCGTTGAGGCGCAGAAGCCGCTTGCGCCGCGAGGGCGCGAAGGCGACGGTCGACATGAACTCGCTCATCGACCTCACCTTCCTCTTGCTGGTAGTGTTCATCGTCACGCTGCCGGCGCTGGAGCAGTCGATTCATGTGGTGCTGCCAATCGGCAAGACCAACAAGGCCCAGGAAGACAAGAAGAAAAACTATTCGGTTTCCGTCGACAAGTTGGGCAAGGTGTTCCTGGGCGAGACGCCAATCACGCTGGATGATCTGAAGGCGCGGCTCATGAAGGCGGTGGAGGAGGATCCCGAGCTCAATGTGCTCATTCGCGGAGACATCAGCGCGGGCTACGGCGATGTCTACGAGGTGGTGAAGATCGCCAAACTGTGTAACGTCAAGCATCTGGGGCTCGTGTCTAAAGAGCAGTGATGGAAACCTGGCGTCCCGAGCTTCCCCAACGGCCTCAAGTGTTGAGCGTGCGCAATCTGCTGGTGGCGCTCGGGATTCATCTGGCGGCGTTTGTCGGTTTTTACGTATTTGCCCAGTTGCATTTTCACCAGGTGGAGAAGATCATACCCATTGACCTGACGGTAGTGGTGGTGGAGAATCTGGACGGCAACGAGGACGAGCCGCCGCCGTTGCAGAAGCCGGAGCCGCCGCCTCCGCCGCCGAAGCCCAAGGCGGAGCCGCCGGCGCCGAAGCCGAAGCCCAAGGAGCCGGAAAAGCCGAAGGAGCTGGAGAAGATCGTGACGAACATCGTCGTCAAGGTGGAGAAGCAACCGGCCAAGCCGAAGCCCAAGCCGCCTAAGCAGCCGGCCAAGCCGGAGAAGTCCAGGGCCGAACTGGAGAAGGAACGCATGGCGAAGATGCGCAAGTCGGTCAAGCCCGGCAAGGCGACGAAAGTGCAGCCCAACGGCCGGACGGAGAAAAAGACGCTGTCGAACGCCGAGATCCAGAAGTTGTTTAATCAAGGGTATCGGCCCGGGGCGAAGACGCAGCTCGCCACCAGCGTCCTGTCGCGCTGCGTGTCGCTGATTCAGCGGGCGCTGGACGAGCAGTGGGAGCGGCGGTCGCCGAGCGTCGGCAGGTCGGGGACGGTACTTCTGTCGGTGCAGTTCAACTCTAACGGCGGCATGGTGAACGTGCGGCTCCTGAAGAGCTGCGGCGACACGGTCTCCGACAATGCGGCGCTGACGGTAGCGCGCAGCGTCACTGCCATCCGCGGGCTCGATCCGGAGTTCATCGCCGCTTCGCGCAAGGAGCCGGCGACGGTCAAATACGAGGTGCAGGGAAGATGATCGCGGCGTGGCTGTTGGCGGCGGCAATCTTGCTGCAAGGGGTCACGGGCAACAATTTGCGCGGCCGCGCGTTTTTTGACGCGAACAATGTCAAGGTCGGCGATCCGCTTGTCCTGACGATCGACTTGATTGGCGAGGCGGATTTCCGTGACATCCATCCGCCGGCCCTGTCGAAGCTGCTTAATCGCAACGACTGGAAGCTGGATGACTTCAGCGCCAAGACCGATACTTTTCAAGATGCGCGGCGGCTCATCTATCGCGTGCGGCCGATGCGCGAGGGCGTGTTGTGGTTTCCGGCCTTGGAATTCGCCTATCAGGGCGCGGACGGTCGCGAGCGGACGGTGCGGCTCAATGAGATTCCGGTGCATGCCAAGGCGGGCCAGAGCGTGGTGGTGGCGGAACTTGGCGAAGACCACGAACGGTTCCCGGAGCCGGATCCGCTGTTGACCACCTGGAGCGGAGCGGATTCCGACGATTTGCGCTTTGCGTGGCGGAAGGCCTGCGCGACGCCAACGGCGAAGGCGTTTGCCGCCTTTGACACGCCCGAGGCACGGCTTAATGAGGCGCGATGCCTGCTGCTGGCCGGCAAGTGGGCCGAGGCCATGAAGATTTACAATCGCCTCGAATGGCGCACCGGCCAGACGCCGGCCATCGAGCATGGCATTCGCGCGGCGCTCGCCCGCAAATATGACAATCCGGCGGTGGAGTTGCCGGTTTGGCGCGAGGTGGGCCGGCCGCTGCTCAAGTACGGCGGCCTTGCCCGCGCGGGTATCGTCGGGGGCGGGCTGCTGGCGCTGGCGCTGGTCTTTTGGCTGATTTCGCGCGGCATCCGGGCGCTGGCGGCGGTGGCGGCGGTGCTGTTGCTGGCGCTGCCGGCGTCGGCCTTTGACGTGTTCGAGCAGATGGAGCAGCAGATGCAGCAAATGCGCCAGCAGATGCAGTCCATGACCTCGTCGATGCGCTTTTCGTTTGGCGACGAGACCGAGGAGCCGGCGAAAGTTCAGGTTAGGGTCGAGACCAGCGTCAAGAGCCCGCAGGTCGGCGAGCCGTTCGATTATGTGATTTCACTGGAAGCGCCGAAGAACTGCACCATCGGGCAGGTGTCGCTGACGCCGACGGAGCGGTTCGGGCTGACGGTGACCGGTCAGGTGCGGAATTTGCCGGAGCTGGTGAGCGACAATCCTTCCAATTCGGTGCGGCGGCTGGCGGTGCCGGTCCGATATGACGTGCCGTTTTCCGGGCGCGTGGGATTTTCCGTCCAGGGCATGATCTCCGGCAAGCGGGAGTCGGGGCGGCGGCGAGGAATGTTCTCAAGCTTTACTTTTTCCAGTTCTTTTGCGGCGCAGGCGGAGCCGATCGAGCTGCAGGTGCGCCCGCTGGCGTCGGCGGGGCAGCCTTCCGACTACGGCGGCATCGTCTCCGAGGGGCTGCAGCTTCGCGAATTCTGCGATTTGCTGCGCGTGGAGACTAACGACGTGATCACCATCACCTATCGGCTGCAGCCGCACGGTTACGTGCCGGAGGGCTTCCTGCCGCCGGGCGCCGCCTTTGAATGGGGGCGCAATCAGCGGGACGGCACCATTGAATACCGGCGCTACTTTGTGGCAAGCGGAACCAACTTGACGCCTAGGGTTTCCATCCCCTATTACGACCCGCGGACGAAGAAGTACCGGCGGGCGGAAGCGGGCGGAACGGCGATCAAATATGATATAATGTCTTCGAAGTAACCAAGAGGGGTGACTATGGCCAGATTGACGGATATTGGGTGGGAGGATTATGCGGCGCTTAGCCTGGACGAGAAGCGCCCGTATCTTGCCCGTGAGGCCGGTGACGGCATGCCCTATCATACGCTGTTCGCCCAGCAGTTCGACCGCGAGCTCCTGGAGCGGCTTACCGCGCTCGCCAATCGCATCCGCTTCATCAACAAGTCCAAGGAAGGCGCGCTGTACCTGAAGAACGTCCTGGCGCACAAGCGGGCGATGCTTTACTTTTCGCAGCCGTCTTCGCGCACCTTCCTTTCCCATCTGGCCGCCTGCCAGATCCTCGGCATCACCACCGGGTCGGTGCGGGACGCGGCGACGAGCTCAGAGTTCAAGGGCGAGTCAAAGGAAGACTCGATCCGCACCTTTTCCTCCTATTTCGACATGATCATCATGCGCTCGCCGGAGCAGGGGCTGGCGGAGAAGATGGCCTGGGAGCTTTCCAACAGCTCTCGGCCGATTCCGATTCTCAATGCCGGTTCCGGCAAGGACCAGCATCCGACGCAGGCGCTGCTCGACATCTATACGCTGCTCAGGTCGTTTGAGAACAACGGCGGGCTGGACGGGCGCACGGTGACTTTCTGCGGCGATCTGATGCGCGGGCGCACGGTGCGGTCGCTCAGCTATCTGCTGACGAATTTCCGCGACGTGAAGCAGATCTTCGTGGCGCCGCAGGAGCTGCAGGTGCCGGCCGACGTGGTGATGATCCTGGCGAAGAAGGGCATCGACTTCGAAGTGACCGACGACCTGAAGGCGGCGACGCGGGTTTCCGATGCCGTCTACATGACGCGCATCCAGGACGAGTGGGACACGGCCAAGGGGGCTTCGGCGAAGATCGACACTTCGCGCTTCAAGTTCGGGGCCGAGGAGCTCGCGCTCCTGAAGCCGGAGGGTGCGCTGCTGCATCCGTTGCCGCGGCGCGACGAGATCGCCACCTGCTGCGACCACGATCCGCGGGCGATGTACTGGCGGCAGATGCGCAACGGCATGTGGATTCGCGCGGCGCTCATCGCGGCCACCTTCGGCTTCGAGCGGACGCTGATGGATTGCGGATACTGAGCGCGGAGATGCAGATCGAGCGTCAGAGTGCAGAGCTGAATCGGCGTAACACCGCGTTTGACAACAAGCTGCGGCCGACCGATTTCGACGGGTTTGTCGGGCAGACGAAGATCCGCGACCGGCTGCTGCTGGCGGTCAAGGCGGCGCAGGCGCGCGGCGAGACCTTGGACCACGTGCTTTTCTCCGGGCCGCCCGGCTTGGGCAAGACGACGCTTTCCTATATTCTCGGCGAGGCGTTGGGCGCACAGGTGAAGACGACTTCGGGCCCGGTCATCACCAAGCCCGGCGACCTGGCGGGGCTGCTGACTTCGCTGGAGAGCGGCGACATCGTCTTCATCGACGAGATTCACCGGTTGGCGAAGACGGTCGAGGAATACCTCTATTCGGCGATGGAGGACTTTGCCATCGACATCGTGCTCGACCAGGGCCCGAATGCGCGCAGCGTCCGATTGGATCTGCCGCGATTCACCTTGGTTGGGGCGACGACGCGCATCGGGCTCATCGCCGCGCCGCTCCGGGCGCGGTTCGGGCTCGTAAACCGGCTTTCCTATTACGAGCCGCAGGAACTCGCGGAAATCGTCCGGCGCAGCGCCGCCAAGCTGGCCGTCGACATCGACGATCAGGGCGCCTTGGAAATCGCCCGTCGCAGCCGCGGCACGCCGCGCATTGCCAACAACCTGCTGCGCCGCGTCCGCGACTACGCGCAGGTCGAGCACGACAATTTCATTACCGGCGAGGTCGCGAAAACGGCGCTGGCGCTGCTGGAGATCGATCCGCACGGGCTGGACGAGATGGACCGGCGGATTTTGGAGACGATCTGCGTGAAGTTCGGCGGCGGGCCGGTCGGGCTTTCCACGATTGCCGTTTCCGTCGGCGAGGAGCCGGATACGATCGAGGAGGCCTACGAGCCGTTTCTCATCATGGAAGGCTATCTGGACCGCACGCCGAAAGGACGGGTCGCGACGGACCTTGCGTTCCGGACGCTGGGGGTCGAGAGAACCTGAGGGCGGAAGGCGCAGAGGGCGGAAACTGAAGCTTGCAAGAAAGGAAAAGCGAAAATGGAAGTGATCTACGAAGAGAATCCCTGTGGCGGCGTCGGCCGGATGAAGCTGGAGAAGCTGCTCGGGGCGGCGGAAATGAAGGACAAGTGCGGCTTGTTCGCGCGGGTCACGCTGCATCCCGGCGACGTGCTCGGGTATCACGAGCATCACGGCAACAGCGAATGCTATTTCATCCTGTCCGGGGAAGGCGAATATAATGACAACGGGGTCAAGCGCCGGGTGAAGGCGGGCGAAGTCACCTGGACGCCGGACGGCTCCGGGCACGGGCTTTCGAACGCCGACGGCAAGACGGACTGCGTCTTCATGGCGCTCATCATCAACAGCTGAAATCAGCATCTCATCGGACCGGCATCATGACTCAGGACAAGTGGCAGTATCTCGACGACGCGATGTGCGCGTCCAACCGCAAGACCATCAAGGAGCTGTTCGCGGAAGATCCCGCGCGGGCGCAGAAGTATTCGCTCTCGGCGGCGGGCTGGTTCCTCGACTATTCCAAGAACCGCGTGGACGCGGCGACGATGAAGGCGCTTTTCAAGCTGGCCGAGGCGTCGAAGCTCAAGGCCGAGATCGAGCGGATGTTCACGGGCGCGAAGATCAATGCGACCGAAGGCCGGGCGGTGCTGCATACCGCGCTTCGGAATTGCGATCCTCAGGCGCAGGTCTGGGTGGACGGCCAGGACGTGATGCCCGAAGTCCGCCGGGTCCTGGCGCAAATGGGCGAGTTCAGCGACCTTGTCCGCACCGGCAAGTGGCGCGGCTGCACCGGCAAGCGGATCAAGTATGTGGTCAACATTGGCATCGGCGGTTCGGATCTCGGCCCGGTGATGGCCAGCCTCGCGCTGACGCCTTACGCCAAGCGCTCGCTCAAGTGCTTCTTCGTCTCGAACGTCGACTCGACGCATCTCGCGGAGACGCTTAGGGCGGTCAAGGCCCCGGAGACGCTCTTCATCATCGCGTCCAAGACCTTCACCACTCAGGAGACGATGTCCAACGCCGAGGCGGCGAAGGCCTGGTTCCTGAAGCAGGTGGCGGGCGCGGAAGGCGAGGCTAACGCCAAGGTCGCGAAGCATTTCGTCGCGCTCTCCACCGCGGCGAAGGAAGTCGCGGAGTTCGGCATTTCGCCGGCGAACATGTTTCCGTTCTGGGATTGGGTCGGCGGGCGCTATTCGCTGCCGAGCGCGATTGGCCTTTCGCTGATGCTGGCGATCGGGCGCCGGAACTACGCGAAGTTCCTGAAGGGCTACTGGAAGATGGACCGGCACTTCCGTACCGCCAAGTTCGAGCGCAATATGCCGGTGGTGATGGCGCTGCTGGGGATTCTCTATTCCAACGGCTATGGCGCCGAGACCTATTGCTGCCTGCCCTACGACCAGTATCTGTCGCGCTTCCCGGCCTATCTGCAGCAGATGGACATGGAATCGAACGGCAAGGGCGTGCGGAAGGACGGCACGGCGGTGGAGTATGCGACCGGCCCGATCGAATGGGGCGAGCCCGGCACGAACGGCCAGCATTCGTTCTATCAGCTCATTCATCAGGGCACCCATCTCATCCCCTGCGATTTCATCGGTTGCGCGAAGTCGCACAACGAGCTCGGCGACCTGCATGACAAGCTGATGGCGAATTTCTTTGCGCAGCCTGAGGCGCTGGCGTTCGGCAAGACGGCCGAGGAGTGCCGTGCGGAGGGCGTAAGCGAGGAACTGGTGCCGTTCAAGACCTTCGAAGGCAATCGGCCGACCAATTCGCTGCTCTGCCAGCAGCTGACCCCCGAGACGCTGGGCGCGCTGATCGCGCTTTACGAGCATAAGGTGTTCGTGCAGGGCGTCATTCTGGACATCTACAGCTTCGACCAGTGGGGCGTGCAGCTCGGCAAGGTGCTGGCGAAGGGCGTCCTTTCCGATCTTACCGCCAAGGAGCCGGCGCTGAAGCACGATTCGTCGACCAATCAGCTGATCGCGCGCTATCGGCAGTTGCGGGGTTGAGCGGAAAGGGGAAGGGAATCGGAATGAGCGAAGAATGCACCCATGACTGTTCGACTTGCGGCAAGCAGTGCTCGGATCGCAAGGGGCCGCCGGATTTTTCCGCGCCGCTGAACGCCGCTTCCAAAGTCGGCAAGGTGATTGCGGTCGCCAGCGGCAAGGGCGGCGTCGGCAAGAGCTTCGTCACCACGATGCTGGCGGTAGCGGCGATGAAGCGCAATCTCAAGGTCGGCATCCTCGACGCCGACATCACCGGCCCGTCGATCCCCAAGGCCTTCGGACTGGCTGGCGGCACCTATCAGGGCGAGGCGGGCATCGAGCCGACGATGACGAACTGCGGCATCAAGGTGATGTCGCTCAACATGCTGGTCGAGAATCCGTCTGATCCGGTGGTCTGGCGCGGGCCGGTCATTGCCGGCGCGGTCAAGCAGTTTTGGACCGACGTTCACTGGGGCGACCTGGACGTGATGTTCGTTGACTTGCCGCCGGGCACCGGCGACGTGCCGCTGACGGTGTTTCAGTCGTTGCCGGTCAGCGGGGTGGTGACCGTCACCTCGCCGCAGGAGCTGGTGGAGATGATCGTGGCGAAGTCGGTCAAGATGGCGGGGATGCTTCAGAAGCCGGTAATCGGGCTGGTGGAGAACCTGAGCTACTTGCGTTGTCCCGATTGCGGCAAGCGGATTGAGGTGTTCGGCGCGTCCAAGGCGGAGGCGCTGGCCGCCAAGTTCTCAATCCCCAATTTCATCCGGCTGCCAATCGACCCGGCTTACGCGGCGGCAATTGACGCCGGCGCGGCGGAAACGCTCGCAATACCCGAGTTCGAGGCCTTCGCCGCGCGGCTGTAGCGTGCAAGCGCACCCCATTTTGTCCTTGTCGGGATATTTTGGTATAATTCCCGACAAGGAATTTGATTATGAGAAAAATGTCTTTACGCCAGTTCGTTTGCGTTTTTGCAGCGGGCTTGCTTGCGTTGATGGCGCAGGGAGCCACCTACAGCATCGAGGGCGACCGGCTGATCGTGACGGTCAACAGCGGCACGGAGTCGTTCAACAACTCCACGGCGTTGAATGCGATGAACAAGAATACGGTCACCGATGTCATCAAGCGCGGGGCCGGCACGATCAAGATCACGAGCGACAACACCAAGTACATCGGTGACTTTCACATCGAGGAGGGAACCTGGTGCCCGGCGGCCATCGGCACGGGTTCGCAGGCCCGCGGCTTGGGCGAGCTTTCGAACGGCCCGGGCATGAACTATGCCCGCGGCATCGTCTACATCAGCGACGGGGCGACGCTGGAACTGCTGGTTACCGGCAACGTGAAGCTCGACCGCAAGCGGATTGTCGCGGCCGGTTCCGGCGTCGTCGGCGGCGGTGCGTTGCGGTTCAACTGCTATGTGGCCGCCACCAGCGCCACCTTCGGTCATTTGCTGACTTTGACCGGCGACACCCTGGTGCGCAACATCTCCCACAAGCATTGCTACTTCAACTATTCGGACAAGACCGTGCCGAAGTTCATCGGCAACGGCAACGACCTGTCGTTCTACAACGATACCGAAAACGGCATGTATGTGCTGTCGGGGTTCGCGACCGATCCCGATGACGTCGGCGACATCATCAACCTGGGCAAGTCCATCATTTCGTTCCAGAACGAAAACAACCTGCTCGGCAATCCGTCGCGGCGGCTGATCATGCGCGATGACTCGGTGTTGAACGCCAACGTCTGGCGCGGGCGTTACGAATGGACGCTGGAGTGGGATTCCACCGGGCGCATCCAGAACGGCACCTACAGCGGCGAGACCGCCGATTCTCCGGCGACCAACAATTACGCTTGGCATGGGCCGGTGGTGCTGAAAAAGAATCTCGAAGTCCAGACCAGCTGGGGTTCGGCTTCGACGAAAAATCCGCTGTTCCAGTTCCTGGGGCCGGTTACGGGCGAAGGCGGCATCGTCAATCCCACGGTCCATACCTCGCCCAAGTTCGGCGGCATCGCGCTTTGGTGCCCGACCAACTCCTTCGCGGGGAAGGTCGTCTCCTGCGGCAACGGCATCGTCGAGGTGCACGCCGACGGCGCCTTGCCGGAGAACGGCGGCGGGCTGGTGGTGACCAACGGGCTGTTCACCACTGCCGACAGCACCGACACCTTCCATCTGCCGGTGGCGGAGTTCTACGGCGATTCGGTGATTTCCAACGGCATCGGCAGCTGGAAGGGCATTGTCAAGACCGGCACCGGCACCTTGAAGAGCGCGTCCGGCATCGGCTCGGAGCGCGTCGAGGTGCGCAGCGGTTATTTCGCCCCGCGTTCGCTGCAGCAGAGTTCGCTTTACGCCGGCTTGATCTACGGCGCCAAGAGCTACAGCACCAATGACACCGAAATGGCCGCCTATGAGTCGCGGGTCTGCTTCACCAATTCGGTTCAGCTTTCGCCGCATCTCGCGTATACGGCCGACAGCGACTGGCGGATGTGGTACCCGGTCATGACTTATACCGGCTACATCTGGAACCGTTCGGACAAGACCCAGCGCTGGAGCTTCGCCTCCATTGTCAACTTGGGCAGCCGGCTTTACATTGACGACCAGCTGGTCGTCAACCAGAATCAGGGCACTTCGTACGTCGGCACCAATACGGTGACGATTACGCCCGGCCCGCATCGGTTCGAGTGGCGCGTGTATACCTACAAGAACGGCATCAGCGACTATGGCGCGCCGGCTTATGCGTATGTCAAGAACATGATTAACTCGGCCGGCAGCACCAAGGATTCCACCACTCACTGGGGCAGCCTGTCCGGGCTTATGTACGATCCGCAGGGCCGGGGCTCTGACGATTACGTCAATTACCGGCGGCTGGTGGATCCGGGCGACGGTTCGCTCTTCACCTGGGACATTCCCAATGATTCGGGCGAAAAGGCCATCTATCCCATCGGCGGCTATAAGTTCGATTCGGTCTCGCCGTCCTTTGGGGAAGTGGAGTTTGCCGAGGGCACCGGGCTGGTGAACGACGGCGGCACCAATCTCGTGCTGCGGCTGATCGGCATGCCGACGGTTTCCGGTTCCGGCGCGCTCAAGATCGGCGCCCGGTGGACGGTGGACGTCGCGGAGGTGCTGGCGGGGCGCAAGCTGGTGGCTGAGGGATCGCTGACCTTCGGTCGTGACAGCGAACTGCTGGTGACGGCGAAATCGGGCGCGGAGTTGCCCGCCAACGTCGAATATGTCATCGCCGAGGCCGACCAGCCGATTGCGGACTTGCCGGCGCGGTTGGTGCGTCCCGACAAGAACCGGTGGGTGTTCGGGCTTTCGGAAGACCGCCGTTCGCTGTGGATCAAGCGCCTGCCGGTCGGCTTCTCGCTGATTTACCGCACGGTCGCCGAATAAGGAAAGGAAGTCGTCATGGGCAGTTCGATTCTGGGGATGATGATTTTTGCGGCGGGCGGGCTCGCGGGGTCGATCTTCCTGTTGCCGGCCCGCGGGATCCGGGACTGGGCGTATGAGACCTGGTGGATGTTCTACTGCGTGTTCGGGCTGTTGGTCAGCCCCGCCGTGATCTGTGCGCTTACCGTGCCCGATTTCTGGTCGGTGACGATGTCGGCGCCGGCGAAGGTGCTGGGCCAGTGCGTGTGCTTCGGCGCCATCTGGGGCGTCGGCGGGCTCACCTGGGGGCTGATGGTCCGCTACCTCGGCATCGGGCTGGGGCTGGCGATCGGCTGCGGCCTGTGCGCGGCGACGGGCACGCTGATTCCGCCGATCGCGCAGGGGCACGCGGCGGATCTCGTCAAGGATGCGGGGGCGATTGTCGTGCTGGCCGGGGTGATCGGGTCGCTGGCGGGCATTGGCTTCGTCGGCTTCGCCGGCAAGTGCAAGGAGAACGAACTCCCCGAGGAGGAGAAGAAGAAGGCGGTCGCCGAATTCGACTTCAAGCGCGGCATGATCGTCGCGCTCATCTCCGGGGTCTGCTCGGCCTCAATGAACTTCGGGCTGCAGTCGGGCGGCTGCATCGAGGAGGCGGCGTCGTCGGCGGCGGCGAAGGCGGGGGTGATTTCGCCCGGAGCGCTCTTTCCGTGGCGGGGGATGCCGGTCATCATGGTCGTTGCCTGGGGCGGCTTTCTGGTGCAGGCCGCCTGGGTGGTGCAACAGCACTTGAAGAATCGGACTTTCGGCGATTATTTCGGTCGCGGGCCGAGGTTGCGCAACTGGGTGCTGGCCGCGCTCGTCGGCATCATCTGGATCTTCCAGTTCGTCTGCACCAAGGCCGGCGAGCCGATGGTGGGCGAGCTCAAGTACATTTCGTTTGCGGTGGTGATGGCGTCGACGATCTTCTTCTCGACGCTGATCGGCATCGTTACCGGCGAGTGGAAGGGCACGGGGGCGAAGACCAAGCTGTGCCTGGCCTTGGGCACGCTGGTGCTGGTGGCCAGCTTTGTGGTGATTTCGCTCGGGTCCAAGTGATTTCGGGAAAGGCAAGTTAAGCGAATGAAGTGCACGGAAGACATCAGGTACATCGGGGTTGACGATCATCAGGTCGATCTCTTTGAAGGGCAGTTCGAAGTCCCGCTCGGGATGGCCTACAATTCCTATTTGGTCAAGGACGAGCAGACGCTGGTTTTTGATACGGTCGATCGGAACTTCGGCGCGGAATGGCTGGCGAACATCAAGGCGGAACTCGGCGACCGGCCGGTGGACTATCTGGTGGTGCAGCACATGGAGCCGGATCATTCGGCCAACGTCGCGGCGTTTGCTGAGGCTTATCCGAAGGCGATCATCGTCTCCAGCCTGCCGGCGTTTCAGATGATGAAGAACTATTTCGGCACCGACTTTGCCGACCGGCGGCTGGTGGTCAAGGAGGGCGACACCCTCTCGACCGGCAAGCACCAGTTTGCCTTCGTCGGGGCGCCGATGGTGCATTGGCCGGAAGTGATCGTAACTTACGACACGACCGACAAGGTGCTTTTCTCGGCCGACGGCTTCGGCAAGTTCGGCGCCAATGACGTCGTCGATCCCGAAGGCTGGGACTGTGAGGCCCGCCGCTATTATTTCGGCATTGTCGGCAAGTTCGGCGCGCAGGTGCAGGCGCTGCTGAAAAAGGCCGCGGGGCTGGAGATCAAGCTGATCTGCCCGTTGCACGGCCCGGTTCTCGGCACGGACGAGGAGATCGCCCATGTCATCCGGCAATATCTGACCTGGTCGTCCTATGCGGTCGAGTCCGAGGGCGTTTGCGTCGCCTACACTTCGGTCTACGGCCATACGCGCGCGGCCGTCGAGCGCTTCTGCGAAATCCTGAAGGCCAAGGGCTGCCCGAAGGTGGCGGTCGCCGACCTCGCGCGTGACGACATGTACGAGACGATCGAAGACGGCTTCCGCTACGGCAAGCTGGTGCTGGCGACTACGACCTACAACGGCGGCGTCTTCCCGAAGATGGAGGAATACGTCAATCACCTCAAGCGGCGGCTGTATCAGAATCGCCGGATCGGCATCATCGAGAACGGCACTTGGGCGCCGATGGCCGCCAAGGGCATCAAGGCGATGTTCGAAGGGTCGAAGGACATCCGTTTCTGCGATACCACGGTTACCGTTCGCGGAGCCTTGACGGCTGCCGAAGTGGCGGCGATGGAGAAGCTCGCGGACGAGCTGCTCGCGTAGGCGATGCTCGAAAGCATACTTATCGCGGCAGAGCAAACGGCCATTCTGTTTGTTCTGATGGGTTTTGGCTGTTTGGCCCGCCGCCTGGGGATGATGTCCAAGGCGACGGTGCGCAAGTTGACGGCGATTGTGGTCAATTTTACGACGCCGTGCCTCATCTTGGCTTCCTTTCAGTGCCCGTTCGATGCCGCCCGGCTGCCGGGGCTCGGGTGGTCGCTGGCGATGGCGCTCGGCTGGTTCGCCCTGGCGATCGTCATCGAGCGGTCGTGCTTTCGCCATCGCGATGACGTCGAGCACAAGGAGTTGCGGTGGTCGGTGATCTTTTCCAACTGCGGGTTCATGGGCCTGCCGCTTGAATATGCGCTCTTTGGCAACGAGGGGGTCTTTTACGGCGTGGCCGCGATTGCCGTCTGGAATTTCATCGGCTGGACCTACGGGGTGGCGATCTTCCGGCCGCTCGACGGTCGCCGCGACTTGATTCGGGGGATGCTCAATCCGGCCAATGTCGCGGCGGTAGCGGCGTTGGCGCTCTTCTTCCTGCCGTGGCGGCTGCCGAAGCTGCTGGCGGAACCGATCCGCATGGTCGGCGACATGAATACGCCGCTTCCGATGCTGATCCTGGGCTACTTTCTCGGAGGCGCGAAGTTCGCCCCGGTGTTGCGCAGCGCCCGCGCCTTCGGCATGCTCTTTTGCCGTCATTTCGCGGTGCCGATTGCGCTGGCGTTGCTGCTGGCCGTCGCCGGACCGTTCGTTTCGAGCGAGCTCAAGCTGATGGCGGTGGTGCCGGCGGCATGCCCGATCGGGGTGCTGCTGACGGTCTTTTCGGTTCGTTATGGCGGCGATGCCGAATATGCGACGGCGCTGGTGGCGGTGTCGACGGTGCTGTCCATTTTGACGATTCCGCTGGTCGTGGGATTTGCGCGGATGGTTTTTTGATAAAATACTGCCAATGAATCCGAAGCCGAGAGTGGCGCCGCATGTGAGTGCCTTGCCGAAGAGCGGAATCCGCAAGTTCTTCGACATCGTCGCGCAGTCCAAGGGCATTGTCTCGCTCGGCGTCGGCGAGCCGGATTTCGACACGCCCTGGCACATTTCGCGCGCGGCAGTCACTTGCCTGGAAAACGGCGGAACGCATTACACTTCCAACCTGGGCACGCCGGCGCTTCGGCAGGCGATTGCGCGCTATCTGGAGCGGCGGTTTGCGGCGAAGTTCGACTGGGCGAAGGAAATCCTGGTGACGGTGGGCGTTTCCGAGGCGATTGACCTCGCGGTTCGTGCGCTTTGTTCGCCGGGCGACGAGGTGCTTTATCACGAGCCGTGTTTCGTTTCCTATGCGCCGACGATCCGGCTGGCGCACGCGGTGCCGGTGGGCGTCGAGACCCGCGTCGAAGACGAGTTCCGGCTGACGGTCGCGGCGCTTGAGCGGCGGGTGACGCCGAAGACGAAGGCGATGCTCCTCAACTTTCCGTGCAATCCGACCGGGGCGACTTTGAACCGGGAGGAAATGGCGGCGATCCTGGAGTTCGCCGAGCGCCATGACTTGATTGTTTTGGCGGACGAAGTGTATTCCGAGCTCGCTTACGAAACGCCGGCCGCCGAGGCAGGGGAGCTTGCAGCCGGTTCGTGCCTGACCTCTTTCGCTTCGTTCCCGAAGTTCCGCGACCGCGTCATTCTGCTGAACGGGTTTTCGAAGAGCTGGGCGATGACCGGCTATCGGCTGGGCTACGCCTGCGGGCCCGAGGACGTCATCGACGCGATGATGAAGATTCACCAGTACGGGATCATGTCGGCGCCGACCTTGTCGCAGGCGGCGGGCGTGGAGGCGATGGATCATGGCGACAAGGACGTCGAGCGCATGCGCCGCGAATACCGCAAGCGCCGCGACTATCTGGTGCCGGCCCTGAATGCGCTGGGGCTCCGGACCCTGATGCCGAAGGGGGCGTTCTATCTCTTTGCCGACATCCGCTCGACGGGCATGAGCGACGAGGACTTTGCGCTCCGGCTACTCAGGGACGGCGGGGTGGCGGTCGTGCCCGGCAGCGCGTTCGGCGATTGCGGCGCGGGCTTCGTGCGGCTTAGTTACGCGACTTCGATGGAGCAGCTGCAGCTGGCCGTCGAGCGCATCGGGAAGATGCTGCGGCGCTGAACCTGACCAGTGGACGGACGGATGGATGGCGAACGCGAGATAGTCGAGGGCACGATTCGTTCCGTCGTTTTCCATAACGAGGAAAACGGCTGGACGGTTCTGCATGTCGAAGTGCCTTCGGAGTTCGAGCTGGCGCGCAATCCCGAGATCACGATCGTCGGCAAGACGCGGGCGGCCTGGGAGGGCGAGGATGTCCGCGCCGAAGGCCAGTGGGTGACGGACAAGGTGCACGGGCGACAGTTCAAGGCGGAGACCCTGACCTGCATCGCGCCGCGGTCGCTGAAGGGCATCGAGCGCTATCTCGCCTCGGGGCTCATCAAGGGGGTCGGCCCCGTGCTGGCGAAGCGCATCGTCGACACCTTCGGCGAGGATACGATGCGCGTCCTCTCGCACCAGTCGGCCCGACTCGGCGAAGTGCCCAAGCTGGGGGCGGCCAAAATCCGCCAGATCCGCGAGAGCTGGCATCAGAACGAGACCTTGCGCGAGAACCTGATCTTCGGCCAGACCTACGGCATATCGATAACGAAGATGACGAAAATCGTCCGACGCTACGGGCCGGACGCCGTCGCCATCGTGAAGGCCGATCCCTATCGGCTCTGTCGTGACATCTGGGGCATCGGGTTCGCCACCGCCGACAAGATTGCGCTTTCGGTTGGCATCCCCACGGATTCGCCGCTCCGGGCGCGAGCATCGATCGCCTATACGCTGGAGACCGAGGCGGAGAATGACGGCCACTGCTGGACGCAGGAAAATGACTTGCTGCTGCATGCCAACGAGCTCACCGGCATTCCGATGGAGATTCTCGCCGAGGCGCTGGCGAGCGAAGTGGAGTCGGGGCGGGTCATCAAGGAGACCTTTGCCGACGCGGCAGTTTTGCCGCGCATTTACCTGAAGTCGCTTTATTTCGGTGAGCGCAGCGTGGCGCGAAGGGTGACGGCGATTATGGCCGCCGAACGCAATTTCCCTAGGTTCGATTCGGGCAAGGCCATCGACTGGTGGCAGACACGGGCCGGGTTCGAACTGGCGCCGAAACAGGAGCAGGCGCTCAAGCAGTCGCTCGACAGCAAGTTCTCCATCATCACCGGCGGTCCGGGCGTCGGCAAGACGACGATTATCCGGGCGCTGGTCGAGATTTACCGGCTGAAGGGCATTAAGGTCGTCCTGGCCGCTCCGACTGGGCGCGCCGCCAAGCGGATGAGCGAGTCGGTGGGCGAGGCGGCGCAGACCGTGCATCGGCTCCTGAAGTGGAATCCGGTCACCAACCGCTTTACCTTCAATGCCGAGAATCGGCTGGAAGGGCAGGTGTTCGTCTTCGATGAGACTTCCATGATCGACGTGAAGCTGGCCGACGACCTGCTGGCGGCGCTGCCGGATGCGGCCGTAGTCGTGTGGGTGGGCGATACCGACCAGCTGCCGTCCGTCGGCCCGGGGTCGGTGCTGGGCGACCTGATCGCCTCCGGCGTCGTTCCGGCCACGCGGCTCGATTTCATCTTCCGGCAGGATACGACCGGGCTTATCGTCACCAATGCCCATCATGTCAACGCCGGCGAGCCGCTGGAAATCCGCAGGGGGGAGAGTGATTTCTACTTCATGCGCTGCGAAGACCCCCAGACCTGCGTGCAGCGGGCGATCGAATTCATGCAGACGCGCATTCCGCGCAAGTTCGGCTTGGATCCGCTCTCGGACGTGCAGGTGCTGGTGCCGATGCGCAAGAACGTGCTCGGGACCGACAACCTGAACTTCGAGTTGCAGCGGGCTTTGAATCCGACCGGGGATTCGCTGGTTCGCGGCGGGGTCACCTTCCGGGTCGGCGACCGGGTGATGCAGCTACGGAACAATTACGACAAGGACGTTTACAACGGCGACATCGGCTTCGTGAAGGCGGTCAACGGCGACGAGCGTTCGCTGGTCGTGACGTTCGACGGCCGGCCGGTGCGCTATGATGCCGGCGACCTGGACGAGCTGGTGCTGGCCTATGCGATGACCATTCACAAGTCGCAGGGCAGCGAATATCCGGCGGTGATCGTCATTCTGCATACGCAGCATTATGTGATGCTGCAGCGAAACCTTCTGTATACGGCGATCACGCGGGCTCGCAAGCTCGTGCTGCTGATGGGTGTGCCGTATGCGATCGACCAGGCCATTGCCACCAATGCCGTGCGCGAACGCCGCACTTCGCTGGCGGCGCGACTGGCGGAGATAGAAGCCCATCGGTCAATGTCAGGAGGCCAATGAAATTTCACCTTCACACCTACGGCTGCCAGATGAACGTCCGTGATTCCGAAGCGGTGGCGGCGCTGCTGGCGGCCGCCGGGCATGTCGAGGTCGAGACCGAAGCCGAGGCCGAGCTCGTTATCATCAATTCGTGCACCGTGCGGCAGAAGGCCGAGGAGAAGGCGCTGGGCAAGGCCGGCAACCTGCTGGCGGCGGGCAAGCTGGTCGGGCTGATGGGGTGCGCGGTGAAGCGGCTCGGGGCGGAGGTCTTCAAGAAGCTCCCGAAACTGCACTTTGCCGTCGGTCCGCGGTGCTTCGGGTTGATCCCCGAGATCGTGGCGGGGCTGGTCGCCGGCGAGCCGCTCCCGGGCGGGGCGCGTTCCGCTGCCGGGGCGCTGCTGCCGCTTTGGGTTGGCGGCGACGAGGTGCCGCAGGACATGGACGCGCACCCCGACATTCGCCGCGCGGGCACCTTTGCCGCAGTGCAGAGCTATGTGACCGTGCTGCTCGGCTGCGACAACCGCTGCAGCTATTGCATCGTGCCGGAGGTGCGCGGCCACGAATATTCGCGGCCGGCGCGGGAAGTGCTGGCCGAAGTGCGCTGCCTGGTCGGGCGCGGGGTGCGGGAAGTGTGCCTTCTGGGCCAGAGCGTGCTGCGCTATGGAGTCCGCAATCCGGCGTGGGCGGCGGACGAGCCGAATCCGAGCGGGCTCAAGGAGGCGTTTCCGCGACTGTTGTGGGAGCTGAATCGGATTGAGGGCCTGGAGCGCATCCGTTTTACGAGCGCGCATCCGAAAGGCTGCACGGACGAGCTGATCCGCGTCTATCGCGAGTGTCCGAAGGTTTGCCGGCATCTGCATTTGCCGGTGCAGTCCGGCAGCGACCGGGTGCTGGCGGAGATGGGGCGGCACTACACGCGCTCGGAGTATCTGGCGGCGGTCGAGAAGCTGCATGCGCTGGACCCGGAGTTTTCGGTGACGACCGACGTGATCGTCGGCTATCCTGGCGAGACGGCGGCGGATTTCGAGGCGACGCGCACGCTGATGGAGGCGGCGGGGTTTGACAACGCCTTCATCTTCAAGTATTCGCCGCGGCCGGGGACGCGCAGCGCGGCGCTGGCCGATGATGTGCCGACGGCGGAGAAGGAGCGGCGCGACCAGGTGCTGCTGGCCGATCAGGAGCGTCGCGGACAGGCGCGCAACGACCGGCTCGTCGGCACCGTGCGCGAGGTGATGGCGGAGGGGCCGTCCAAGCGCAATGCCGCGCGCTGGTCCGGCCGCGACGGCGGTAACCGCATTGTCGTGTGGGATGTTGAGCCGGCGACGCGGCGCTTTCAGGTCGGCGAGCGACTGCGGGTCAAGATTACCGAAGCCCATCCGCAGATTCTGATCGGCACGCCGGTTGCCTGACGGGGAGAGTTTAGTCATAGTTTCAACAACGCTAAGGAGGAGTAACTTATGAAAATCGCAATTGTTGGCGCCGCCGGGCGCATGGGCCGCAAGCTCTGCGAGCTTGCCGAAGGGACGGAGCTGGAGGTCGTCTCCAAAGTGGACGTGGCGCCGGGCTATGACCGCGAATGGCCGGCCGAGGTCGAGGGCGTGATTGACTTTTCCTATCATGCGGGCGTGCCGGCGTTCATCACCAAGGCCGCCGAGCAGGGGATTCCGTATGTGATCGGCACCACGGGCATTACGGCCGCAGAGCAGACGGCGGTGGATGCGGCGGCGCAGCGGATTCCCGTAGTGCAGTCCGGCAACTATTCGCTCGGCGTGAACCTGCTGCTGCAATTGGTCAAGGAGGCGGCCCAGATTCTTGATTCGAAGTATGACGTCGAGATTACCGAGATGCACCATGGTCATAAGCAAGACGCGCCTTCGGGTACGGCGCTGATGCTGGCGAAGGCGGCGGCGGCCGGGCGGGGAATTGACGATTCGGCGTTCGTCTACGGGCGTCATGGGGACATCGGGGAGCGGCCGCAGGGCGAAATCGCGATCCATGCGCTGCGCGGCGGTTCGGTGGTTGGCGACCACACGGTGATGTTTGCCGGCGAACTGGAGCGGGTGGAGATCACCCACAAGGCGCAGGACCGCGCCGCCTTTGCCGCGGGGGCGCTGAAGGCGCTTCGTTGGGCGCAGGGCCGGCCGGCGGGAATCTATACGATGCGGCACGTTCTGGGGTTTGAACAATGAAGCGCGTGCAGTTGATGGCGGTGCTGGCCCTGGTGGCCGGCGGGGCGTCGGCCTGGGAAGTCCAGACGGGGTCGACGACGGCAGTTTTCTCCGATGGCAATGGCGCGCTCTTATCCTTGAAGGGCGCGGACGGCGTCGAGCGGGTTTGCCCGGCGGACGAGATGTTCACGCTTTCGTTCCTGGACGGGTCGGGAAATGAGACGACGATGAAGTCGTCCGACTTTGACTTCGTGCGGGAGGACGGAAGGCTGGTCTATCGCCGGTCGGGAGGCCCGGAAGTGACGATGACGGTGCGGGCCGAGTCGGGTACGCTTTATTTCCGGCCTCGGGTTTCGCAATGGCCGCAGGGGTTGCGGTTGAATCTTGTCGACGCCCCGCAGGTTAATGTCTCGACTAAGGGCCGGCTTTATTGGCCTTTCCTGGACGGTTGCGAAGTGTCGGATTATACTACCCGGCCCAATCGGCCGGGGTGGGGCGGCTATTCTCCGGTCGGCTGGAATCGGCGCGGATGTTCTTCGGGTTCGCTCTATCCGGGGGTGGCGCAGATGCAGTTCCTGGCGCATTATCGGGATGGCCGGGGATTGTATTTCGCCGCGGAAGATTCGGCCCATACGCAAAAAGGGGTCGACTGGATATTGGTCGATGACGATCGGGCGCGGCTGTCGCTGGGGACTTTCTGCGGCGAGGCGAAGGGCGGTGTCTATGAAAGCGCGTTCGAGTATCGGCTGGAGCCGTATGCCGGCGACTGGATGGAGGCTTGCGACCAGTATCGCGACTGGGTGCGTACGCAGCCCGAGTTCCAGAAGCCGACGGATTATCCGGCCTGGGCGGAAGCTTCGCCGGTTACGCTCATTTATGCGGTGAAGGGCGAGGGCATGGACAATACGGTCGACATGGGGCCGAATCGTTACTATCCCTATGTCAACGTGCTGCCGGAGGTGGAGAAGTATTCCCGGCGGTTCGGCGCGAAGATCATGGCGCTATTGATGCACTGGGAGGGCACGGCGCCGTGGTGTCCGCCTTACGTGTGGCCGCCGTTCGGCGGCGAGGCGGCGTTGGCGAAGCTGCGCGACGCCCTGCATGCGCGCGGCGACTTGCTGGGCGTCTATTGCTCGGGCACGGCCTGGACGCAGGTCAGTTGCGTGGATCCGCGCTATACCCAGACGCAGAAGTTCGTGGACGAGGATCTCGGCCGCTTCATGATGCGCGGGCCCAAGGGCGAGATTGATGCGACCGTCTGCAACTGGACTACGGCGCAGCGCTTCGGCTTTGACCTTTGCCTGACCGAGAACTGGTGTCGGCAGACGGTCGTGGACGAGGTGATGAAGATGGCGAAGTTCGGCATCGACTATTGCCAGTTCTTCGACCAGAATCTCGGCGGCGGCGCCCATGTCTGCTGGAGTGCGAAGCACCGTCATCCGGCGGTGCCCGGCGCCTGGGGCACGGCGGCGATGAAGACCTTGCAGGGCGAGATGCTGGCGGGCATTCGGAGCCTGGGCTCGAAAATGACGCTCGGGTGCGAAGGCGCGGCGGCGCATCCGTTTGTGAAGGAGCTTTTCTTCAACGATGCGCGGAGCTTCTTCTCGCGGCGGTACGGCCGCGCGGTGCCAGGGCTTGCTTATGTGTTTCACGAGTGGATGTGCAATTTCTCCGGCAATCAGGTCGCGGTACGCGCGGATGCGAATTTCCGCTGGAGCTATTGCTTCCACAATGGCGACATGCTTTCGGTCGTCCTGGGTCCGGACGGCAAGCTGGTCAATGCCTGGGCGATACCATGGGAGGAGGAGCTGCCGAATCAGGACGACCTGATCCACCTGGTGGCCACGATGAACGCCTTCCGCGTCAAGTATCCGCAGTTCCTGCTTAAGGGGCGGATGGAACGATCGCCGTATCGGATCGAATGCCGGGAGGTCCAGGTCGAGGGGATGCCGCAGTTCTATCGCTATCCGGAAGTGCTGTCGTCCTATTGGCGTGATGCTGCCGGCAATCGGCTGGGGCTGGTCACCAACTGGCAGTGCGAGCCGGTCACGGTGCAGGTCTTTTATGCCGACGGGCGCAAACGGGCGCTGACGCTGGAGCCTTTGGAAACTCGCGCGTTGGAGTAGGCGCGTTCATCTTCCGTGGCGGGGCCGACAAACGACAGTTCCAGTCGGGTGGTTATGCCTGCGGGAGCAGGAACAGCAGCACCAGGTTCGTCAGATTGAAAAGGGCGTGATTCAAGATCGCGCACCAGAGGCGGTCGGTCTTGCGGTAGAGCCAGCACTGGGCGAGGCCGAAGAAGAAGAGGGCGATGAACGCCGCGTCCGGCCATGGTTGGGCGAGGTAGTGCGCGGCGGAAAAGAGCGCGGCGGACACGGCCGCCGTGGCGATGGTCGGCGTCGTCGCCATGCTTTTCCACGTTGAGCCGTCGGCCGTCGGTCGGATCTTCTGGGTCGCCCGCTTTTCCAGCCAGTGTAAGGGAAGTTTGAATAGCAAGCCCCGAAAGATCATTTCTTCGACTGCCGGCAACAACACCAGCACCTGAGCGCAGAGGAAGGCGAAGGCGACGAAGTTTCGGAGCGAGTCCAGGGCGTGCAGTCCGCAGCGGCGGACAATCTCGATGTTCGCCTGGTCGGGCAGCTCGATACCGATCAGCTTGGCACCCGCCTGGGTGAGATAGCAAAGGCCGATGGTCAGGAGGGCGATCAGTGGCCAGAACTTGATGACTATGGCCAGATTGTTTGATTGTTCGGAGTGTTCAGATTGTTTGATTGCTGGATCGTGCGAGTCGACGTTGGAAATCATAACAACTCCATTTCTCGTCTATACTGAGACAAGGCGATCGAACAATCGAATAATCAGAACAATCGAACAATGCGTCAAGCCTCGGACTGAACTTCGCTGCCTGTTCCCCGAATCTTCAGGTGCAGTTCGCGCAGCTGCTGCTCGGTCACGTAGTTCGGCGCGTTCATCATGAGGTCCTGGGCCTTCTGGTTCATCGGGAAGGCGATGACCTCGCGGATGTTGGGCGTGTCGGTGAGGAGCATGACCATGCGGTCCACGCCCGGGGCGATGCCGCCGTGCGGCGGGGCACCGAACTGGAACGCGTTGTAAAGGCAGCCGAACTTCTGCTGGACGACTTCCTTCGGGTACCCCGCGATCTCGAACGCCTTCTCCATGATGTCGATGCGGTGGTTGCGGATCGCGCCCGAGGATAGCTCGATGCCGTTGCAGACGACGTCATACTGATAGGCCTCGATGGTGAGGGGCTCCTTGGTGGTAAGCGCCTCAAGCCCGCCCTGCG
>JAZLMR010000055.1:0-11261 GCA_045598785.1 Kiritimatiellia bacterium | reverse complement strand
GAATGCGTTCCCGGGCCTTGTACACACCGCCCGTCACATCATGAAAGCCGTCTGCACCCGAAGCCTGGCGCTAGGTCAGTCTAAGGTGTGGGTGGTGATTGGGATGAAGTCGTAACAAGGTAACCGTTGGGGAACCAGCGGGTGGATCACCTCCTTTCTAAGGAGATCAGGGACAGTGTTTGAGTTGTGGAGTTGGTGAGTGTTTGAGTTCAACTCGAAGACTCCGAACTCAAAGACTCAAACACTAGACCCTATGGTGAAACTTCGCACAGGCATTTGCCGTTCCATCTCTCTTCCAAAGATACTGTGGGCTTGTAGCTCAGTTGGTTAGAGCGCGTCCCTGATAAGGACGAGGTCACAAGTTCGATTCTTGTCAGGCCCACCACGTTTCCCCCTGGGGGTATAACTCAGTTGGTAGAGTGGCTGCTTTGCAAGCAGCATGTCGCCGGTTCGAATCCGACTACCTCCACCAGCTTCCGCCTCGGCTTCCGCCGCGGCCCTGGGGATACTCAAGCATCAGCAGTTAAGAACAGCGCCTCGGCGCTGTTTTTTTGTTTTCAGCCCCTAATCAACAAGCTGAGTATGGTATAATATCCCAACTATCGGGGAAAGGAAATGAGATGAAGAAGTTTCTCAGTGCGAACGAGGCGGTTGCGCATGCGGCGGCGCAGGCGGGATGTGTAGTGGCGTCGGCTTATCCGGGGACTCCGTCGACGGAGATTCTCGAGAACATCGCCAAGTTCAAGGACACGATCAACTGCGAATGGGCGGTCAACGAAAAGGTTGCGGTCGAGACGGCCGTCGGGGCGTCGATGGCGGGCGCCCGCGCGCTTAGCGCCATGAAGCATGTCGGGCTCAACGTGGCGATGGATCCGCTGATGACCTTCACTTACGTGGGGCCGCTCGGCGGCTTCGTGCTCGTCTCGGCTGACGATCCCGGCATGCACTCTTCGCAGAACGAGCAGGACAACCGCAATCTGGCGAAGTTCGCGCGGGCGCTCATGCTGGAGCCGTCGGATTCGCAGGAGGCCTATGATTTCACGCTCAAGGCGTTTGAACTGTCGGAGCAGTTCCAGGTGCCGGTCATCATCCGGCTGACTACGCGCACGAGCCATTCCTCGTCAATGGTCGAGCTGGGCGACTTCAGGCCCGCGCCGCATCCGCTCCTCAAGTACGTCAAGAACATTCAGAAGAACATTCCGGTGCCGGCGTTCGCGCCGACGCAGCGGCTGAATGCCGAGCGGCGGACGCTGGCGATGGAAAAGGCGGCGTGCAAGTCGAAATTCAACCGCATCGTCAAGCCCGCCCGGGGCGTCAAGGTCTCGGCCAAGGCCAAGCGGCTGGGAATCGTCACCAGTGCCGTCGCCTACCAGTATGTGAAGGAGATCTTCCCCGATTGCAGCATTCTCAAGCTGGGGTGGACGAATCCGCTCCCGAAGGCATTGATTGCGAAGTTCGCCAAGTCGGTCAAGGAGCTGGCGGTGGTGGAGGAGCTGGATCCGTTCCTGGAAGACCAGATCAAGGCCATGGGCATCAAGGTGCTGGCCCATCGGACGGAGCTCAACATGTTTGAAATCAACGCCGACCGGCTGCAGAATCTGCGGCACGAGCTCCTTGGCGACGTGCCGGCGGCGAAGAAGGCGAAGGTCGACGCGACCTTGCCGCGGCGGCCGCCGGTGCTGTGCGCGGGCTGCGGCCATCGCGGCGTCTTCTACGTCCTGCATCGGCTGGGCGCGACGGTGACCGGTGACATCGGCTGCTATACGCTCGGCGCGTTTCCTCCGCTCAATGCGATGGATTCCACGATCTGCATGGGCGCGTCGATCGGCAATGCCGCGGGGATGAAGCGGGCCGGGCTCAAGGGCCGCATCTGCGCGGTTCTGGGCGACTCCACCTTCTTCCATAGCGGCATGACGGGCATTCTTTCCGCGCTTTACAACGGCACCCCGGTGACTACGGTCGTTCTGGACAACCGCATTACCGGCATGACCGGGCATCAGGAGAACCCCGGCTCGGGCAAGACGCTGGCGGGCGATCCGGCGCCGGTGGTGGAGATCGACGCGATCGCGAAGGCCTGCGGCTATCGCAAGGTGGTGACGGTTTCGGCCGACGACCTGACGGCGCTGGAGACGGTCTTGAAGGACGCGATGGACGGTGACGAGCCGGCGCTGATCATCGCCTATGCGCCGTGCCGCATTGCCGCGAAGCTCACGAAGGAAGGGCTTTGCGAAGTCGATGCCGACAAGTGCAAGGCGTGCGGCGCCTGCTTCAAGCTGGGCTGTCCGGCGATGACGCGCGGCAAGGAACTGCGGCCCGGCGCGTTTCAGCTGCGCATTGACGCGAGCCAGTGCGCCGGGTGCAAGCAGTGCAGTCAGGTCTGTAAGTTCGGGGCCATTAAGCGGATTCGTTAAGTTGCAGTCGGTCGTCCTCAAACCCAGGCGCGATTTCAGCGTTCGCAACCGTCACCCGTGGATTTTCTCGGGGGCGATTGCGGGCGGCGAGGCCGGGTCGGGGGAAACGG
The DNA here is from genome assembly GCA_045598785.1 of Kiritimatiellia bacterium. Classification (GTDB taxonomy): domain Bacteria; phylum Verrucomicrobiota; class Kiritimatiellia; order RFP12; family UBA1067; genus UBA1067. The sequence goes on along the minus strand of JAZLMR010000055.1, from coordinate 8,740 downwards.
TGGCGGTGGTGTCCGCCGCCGGGGAGACGCTGGGGTACGGTTCCTATTCTCCGCGCAGCCAGATTCGCGTGCGGATGCTGTCGTTTGCCGCGTCGCAGGTCCCGGACGCGGCGTTGATCGCCGCGCGGGTCCAGGCCGCCGTTGCCCGTCGTGCCGATCTGCTGGCGGCGGGCGGCGCCAGTGGGGGCGTGCGGCTCGTGAACGCGGAGTCGGACGGGCTGCCGGGCGTGGTGGCCGACTGCTACGCGGGCTGGATCGTCTGCCAGTTCACTTCGGCGGGGGCGGAATACTGGAAGCATACGGTCGCGGCGACCCTGCGGCAGCTGGTGCCGGCGTGTCGCGGGGTGTCGGAGCGTACGGATCTCAAGGACCGCGAGAAGGGGGGCCTGCCGACGGCCGGCGAAGACGGGACGGCGTTTCAGGTGCTGGAGGGCGAGATGCCGCCGGCGGAAATCGAGATCGCCGAAGGCGACTGTCGGTTCCTGGTGGACGTGCGTCGCGGCCATAAGACCGGCTTTTACCTGGATCAGCGCGAGGCGCGTGCGGCGGTCGGGGCGTGGGCCCGGGGCGCGGAAGTCCTGAACTGCTTCTGCTACACCGGCGGGTTCGGGCTTTTTGCGCGCGCCGGCGGTGCGCGGCGCGTGACGCAGGTGGACATTTCCGGCGACGCCTTGGCGCTCGCGCGGAAAAACGAACAGTTGACCTTCGGCGACCAGCAGGCGGAATATGTGGAGGCGGATGTCTTCGGATTCCTGCGCAAGTGCCGCGATGCGGGGCGCAAGTTCGACCTGATCGTCCTGGACCCGCCGAAGTTCGCCGCCACGCAGGCGCAGCTGATGAAAGCGGCGCGTGGCTACAAGGACATCAACCTCCTCGCCATGAAGCTGCTGAAGCCGAATGGCGTCATCGCGACCTTCAGCTGTTCGGGCGCGATGACGGGGGAGCTTTTCGACAAGGTGCTGGCGGAGGCGTCGCGCGACGCCGGTCGGGAATTTCAGGTGCTGACGCGGACTCGGCAGGCGGCGGATCATCCGGTCGGCCTAGCGTTTCCGGAGGGCTTTTATCTCAAGGGCGTGATTTTACGGGCGTTGGATTAGGTTTGACTGGAAAACAAAGGAGGCGAGAAAAATGAAGTTGAAGTTCTGGAGTGCCGTGCTGGTCAGTTTGCCGCTGGTCGGTTGCGTTACCGATGATTCCGATCCCTATGCGCTGAAGGTGCTGATGATTGGCAACAGCTTTTCCCAGTCGTGTGCGCGGCAGTTGCCGCAGGTGGCGGAAGACCGCGGCCTGGCGCTGGAACTGGGCTCGCTCTACATCGGCGGCTGTTCGCTGAAGCGTCACTGGGAAAACGTCGGCAAGGCGGCGGACGCGAGTTTCTTGCCCTATCAGTTCACTTGGGTTCGCCGTGGCAAGACGGAAAAGTATCAGACCAACATTCCGCAGGCGCTGAAGCTGTGCAAGTGGGACGTGGTCACCCTGCAGCAGGCTTCGCCCGACAGCTGGCGGGCGGAAACCTATCATCCCTACGGCGACGAGCTGGTCAAGCTGATCCGCGAGCTGGCGCCGCAGGCGAAGATCGTGGTGCAGGAGACCTGGAGCTATACGCCGTTCAGTCCGCGGCTGGCCAAGTGGGGCTTCGACCAGAACGAGATGTACGCGCGGCTTCAGGCCGCGTACGCGGGCTTCGCCGCTCAGTATGGCTTTGAAATCATCCCGATGGGCAAGGCGGTGCAGGAATGGCGCCAGCGCTATCCCGTTCGCTATACCGACCATTCCTTCGGCGGCGATGTGGTCGGCGGCGGCAGGCAGCAGGAAAGCGACCAGTTCAAGCGCAATTACCAGGGGGAATGGGAGGTCAACTGCGACACCACGCACCTGAACGAGCGCGGCGAATATTTTCAGGCGCTGGTCTGGGCGTCCAAACTCTTTAACGAGGATCTGGGCGACATCGAATATCGCCCGAAGTCGGTGACGGACGAAGACCTGCGGCTGATGCTCAAGATCGTGGATTCGCTGTGAGCCGGAGCGCTTTCGGCTGGCGGGATATAAACAGACAGAATTATGGCGAAAGAATACGCGGACAGTTCGATTAAAACCTTGGATCCGGTGACGCATATCCGGCTCCGGCCCGGAATGTATGTCGGCGAGCCCGGCACGGGCGCGATGTACCATGACTGCATTTACATCCTCATGAAGGAGGTGATCGACAACTCGATCGACGAATTCGTGATGGGCGAGGGCAAGCGCATCGACGTGACGGTGAACTACGATACCGGCGAGACTTCGGTGCGCGACTACGGGCGCGGCATTCCGCTCGGCAAGGTGGTGGACTGCGTTTCGCAGATGAACACCGGCGGCAAGTTCGATTCCGACAGCTTCCAGTTCTCCGCCGGCATGAACGGCGTCGGCACCAAGGCGGTCAACGCGCTGTCGGAGTTCTTCGAGGTGCGTTCCTTCCGCGACGGCGAGTTTTCGGAGGCGCTGTTCAAGGAGGGTCGGCTCGTCGCCAAGAAGCGCGGCAAGCAGAAGGCTGCCGAGCCGCACGGCACCTTCATCCGCTACAAGCCCGACGTGAAGGTGCTCAAGAGCTTCAAGGTGCGCGAGGAGCACGTGCTCAGGCGCATGAAGATGTACTGCTATGTGAACGCGGGGCTGCGCATCCGGCTGAACGGGCAGGACATCTGCTCCGAACACGGGCTTGCGGACCTTATCGCCGACGAGGCGCAGTTCGAGAAGCTTTACGCGCCGTTCCATCTCAAGACGAAGAACCTGGAGATCATCTTCACCCACACCAACCGTTTCGGCGAGGAGTATCACTCGTTCGTAAACGGGCAGTACACTACGGACGGCGGCACCCACCTGACGGCCTTCAAGGAGGCGCTCACCAAGGCGCTGAACGACTACGACTCGAAGAAGAAGTTCGACGGCGACGACATCCGCGACGGGCTGATCGGCGCCGTGTCGCTGCGGATCATGAATCCGGTCTTCGAGGGGCAGACCAAGATCAAGTTCGTGATGAACGACATCCGCGCCGACCTCGTGCGCGAGATGCAGCGGGAGATCCTGGCGGCGCTGCACCGTTCGTCGGCGGAGACCGACAAGCTGATCGCCAAGATCGAGGAGACGGGCAAGATCCGTTCGCAGCTCAACACCATCAAGAAGCAGGCGCGCGAGCGCTCGCAGGCGACGAGCGTCCGGGTGCCCCAGCTCAAGGACTGCAAGAATCACCTGCGGCTGGACAAGCTCAACAAGAAGACCGGCAAGCCCGAAGGCGCCGACACGATGATCTTCCTCACCGAGGGTCAGTCGGCCGGCGGCACGCTCGGGAATGCGCGCGATGCGATGAACCAGGCGGTGTTCTTCCTGCGCGGCAAGCCGCTCAACACCTTCGGCGTCGGCAAGGAGGTGCTCTACCGGAACGAGGAGTTCTTCAATCTCATCAAGACGCTGGACGTCGAGGAGACGCTGGAGCACCTGCGCTACGGCAAGATCATCTTCGCGACCGATGCCGATGTGGACGGGCTTCACATCCGCATGCTGCTCGCGACTTTCTTCATGCGCTTCTACCGCCAGCTCATCACCGACGGCCGGGTGTTCATCCTGGAGACGCCGCTTTTCCGCGTCCGCAACAAGAAGGAGCAGCATTACTGCTTTTCGGGCGCCGAGCGCGAGGCGGCGATCAGGAAATGCGGGCGCGGCTGTGAAATCACGCGCTTCAAGGGCCTCGGGGAGCTGAACGCGAAGGAGTTCAAGGACTTCATCGGACCCGACATGCGCCTGACGCCGGTCACTTGTTCCGATGACGTGGATGTCGAGAAGACGATTAAGTTCTACATGGGCGCGAACACGCCCGAACGCAAGGATTACATCATGGATTCGCTCGTCTGCGATTCGAGCGACTTCTAAGAAAGGAACGAAAGACAATGAACAAGAAAATGATGTTCGGTGGAATTATGGCGAGTCTGGCGCTGGGTTGCACGGCACCGGACGGGGCGCGGCCCTGTGCGTGCGAGTCCTGCGGCTGCCGGACGACGGCTCCCGCCGTTAGGGCGAAGCGGCCGGTGAGCCCCAGCTGCCGCGAGTCGAAAATGCCGTTCAAGCTGGGCGTCGCCCGCTATACGATGAGCCGACTGTCGCTGGACCAGGCGCTCGCCATCATGGAGAACCTCGACTGCCACTATCTGGGGCTCATGGAGGGGACGATCCGGTACGATGCCACCGCCGCGGAGATCGCCGCGTATAAGGCGAAGTGCGCGGCGTCGGGCGTCGAGGTGGTCTCGGCCGGTCCGCTTTATTATTCCACCGAGGCGGAACTCAAGGCGTGCTGCGAGTTTGCCAAGCGCTACGGTATGAAATACATTTCGGTCGTGCCGTTCGAGTGGAATCCGAAAATCGCGAACATCCAGGACGACGAGGAGCGCGAGCGGATCCTCCCGGAGCGCGAGTGGCGGCTGGAGAGCGACAGGATGATGGATCTGCTGGAGCGGTATGTGCGGCAGTATGACCTTCGGGCGGCCGTACACAATCACGGTCCGGACAACGCCTATCTCTATCCGACGGCCGAAGCGGCGCTGCGGCGCATCGGCAACCGTGACCCGCGCATCGGCGTCTGTCTCGACGTCGGTCATGAGCGGCGGGCGGGGTTGGAGCCGGCCGAGTTCATCCGTAAGCACGCCGACCGCGTGGTCGAAGTGCACCTGAAGAACATCAAGATCGACCCGGTGAAGAACTTCGCGAAGGAAGGGCCGCGCGGCGAACTGGACATTCCGGGCATCCTCAAGGCGCTGGCGGAAGTGGGCTTTGACGGCTACTGCCTCATTGAGTTCGAGAAGGACTTCACGCTCAACGAGGCGCCGCTCGCCGAATCGCTGGGCTACTACCGCGGCGTATGCGACACCATTAAGGTCGCGCCGAAGATGATGCCGGTTCCGGCGGGCGCGAATACGCTTTCCGAGCAGGAACGGGCCGAGGGCTGGACGCTGCTCTTCGACGGCAAGAACCTGCCGAAGGACCTGTGGGTCGGCGCGAAGCCGGAGTGGGACTGCCGGAAGTTCCCCGAGCGCGGCTGGTACGTGCGGGACGGCTACCTGGCGATGCGGCCGATGAGCATGATCGCCGACGGCAAGTGGGTCCCATTGCCGGACGAGGACCGCAAGCTGGCGGGTGGCGGCGACATCGTGACCGTGAAGAAGTACTCGGACTTCGAGTTCAAGTTCGACTTCCGCCTCACCGAGGCCGCGAATTCCGGCATCAAGTATTTCTTCAACGAGGGCCAGCATCGGAATTCCTGTCTGGAATACCAGGTGCTCGACCCCGCTCATCCCGACTACGACAAGCCGAATCAGGGCGGGGTCGAGCACGTGCATCGCGTTGCGGCGCTCTACGACCTCATCGCGGCGCCGCTCGCCGACCGGGTCGTTCGGCCGCTCGGTCAGTGGAACACGGGCAGGATTGTCTCGAAGGGCACGAAGGTCGAGCATTGGCTCAACGGCGTCAAGGTGCTTGAGTTCGAGCGCGGCTCGAAGGCGTTCCGCGATTGCGTCGCGGTTTCCAAGTATCTGGCGTGGCAGGATCAGGGCGCGCGTTGGGGCGAGGCGAAGGAGGGGCGGCTGCTCATTCAGGATCACGGCGATTCGTCGGTCGCCTATTGCAATCTCAAGGTGCGTGAGTTGAAATGAGCGGCAGCAGAAAAGAGAGTCTGCCGCCGAGTCTGTTCGACAATCTCGACCTGTTTGCGGCGCCGCCGGCGAAGCCGGGGGATGCCGACGCTCAGCAGGGGAAGCCGTTGGCGGAGGCGGCGAAGAAGGGCCTGACCGGCACCGGGCCGATGCAGGAGCTCTACGACTTCAACTTCCGGCAGTATTCGGCGTATGTGATCTGTGACCGCGCGATTCCGGCGGTGGAGGACGGGCTTAAGCCGGTGCAGCGGCGCATCATGCACTCCTTGTGGGAGAAGGACGACGGCAGGTACACGAAGGTCGCCAACATCGTCGGCCACGCGATGCAGTATCATCCGCACGGCGACGCCTCGATCGGCGACGCGATCTGCGTCTTGGCGAACAAGCTCTGGGGCGAGGGGAAGGGCTATCTCATCGACGGCCAGGGCAACTATGGTTCGCTCTACACCGGGATGAAGCACGCGGCGACCCGTTACATCGAGTGCCGCCTCACGGAGCTCGCCCGCAAGGAGGTCTTCAACAAGAAGACCACCGTGTTCGTGCCCAACTACGACGGGCGCAAGGAGGAGCCGGTCTATCTGCCGGCGAAGATTCCGGTGCTGCTGATGCTGGGGGCGGACGGCATTGCGGTCGGCCTTTCGACGGCGCTCCTGCCGCATAACTTCATCGAGCTCTTGGAGGCGGAGATCAGCCTCATCCAGAAAAAGCCGTTTGAGCTCTATCCCGATTTCCAGCTCGGCGGCATCATGGACGTGAGCGACTACCAGGACGGTCTGGGCAAGGTAAAGGTGCGGGCCCAGATCGACACTTCGGAGAGGGGCAAGCTCGTCATCACCGAGCTGCCGTGGGGCGAGACGACCGACTCGCTCTCGGAGTCGATTGAGGACGCGATCCGCAAGAAGAAGGTGCCGGTGCGGAAGATCCACGATCTCACCAGCGACAAGGTGCGGATCGAGCTTGAGCTGCAGACGGGCGCGAATGCCGAGAAGACGGTGACGGCCCTTTATGCGTTCACGACCTGCGAGAAGTCGCTGGCGTCGCGTCCGATCGTGCTGGACGACGGGCGTCCGAAGCTGATGTGCGTCACGGAGATCCTGCGGAAGAACGTGGACCGGCTGATGGCCCTCACCAAGCAGGAGCAGGAGATCCGCCTTCAGGAGCTGGACGAGCTTTTCCACGCCCGCACGCTGGACCGCATCTTCATCGAAGAGCGCATTTACAAGCGCATCGAGCAGGAAAAGACGATGGAGGGCATTCAGGCGACGGTGAAGGAGGGCTTCAAGCCGTTCCGCAAGGAGCTGCGGCATGAGGTCACGAACGACGACGTCGAGCGGCTCTTGAAGATTCCGATCCGGCGCATCTCCCAGTTCGACATCAACAAGAACCGCGACGAGATCAAGGCGATCAAGAACGAGGAGAAGGAGGTGCAGGACAATCTGGTGCATCTCCGGGCGTTCGTGGTGAAGTATCTGAAGGGGCTGATCCGCGAGTACGGCAAGAAGTATCCGCGCTGCACCCGCATCGCCAAGTCGGCCTTCACGGCGGTGGACGTGCGGGCGATCACGGCGAGCGAACTGACGATCCGGTGGGACAAGGAGAACCACTACGTCGGCTCGGGGCTGCGCAACGGCGACGAAGTCTTCAAGTGCTCATCGCTGGACGAGCTGGTGCTGATCTGGAAGGACGGACACTTCAGGAAGGTGCAGCCCGAGGAGAAGATCTTCGTCGACAAGGATCTGTATGCGATCCTCCGCTACAACCAGGAAAAGGATCGCGATCGCCGCGACTTCACCTTGGTTTACGAGGAGGGCAGCTACGGTTTCAGCTACATCAAGCGCTTTACCTTCGGCGGGCTGATCCGCAACAAGGAATATACGCTGGCGCCGGCGAAGGGCAAGACCAAGCTGCTGTTTTTGCAGGAGGGCTGTCCGGAGACGATTTACGTCAAATACAAGCCGGCGAAGGGGCAGAAGATCCATCAGCAGTATTTCCTGCCCAAGGAGCAGGTTATGCGCACGAATCTGGAGACCGGCAAGTCCGAGCCGCAGGATGTCGTGCTCATCCGCGGCGCCGGCACCAAGGGCAAGCAGCTTTCGACCAAGCCCATCGCCCGGGTGGCGTCGGCGAAAGGCAGCTGGTGGGACGATTCCGAAACGCCGTCCAAGGGCGTGTTGGACTGAAATTTCCCAGATATTTTTTCGCCCCAATTCCCCCAATGAAATCGACGCTTCGCGCTTGGGCGCCGCTGGAGTCGTAATTGTAGGGCGCGTCCGTCGATTTTTGTGTCGTCCACGGATTAACACGGATTAACACGGATAAGATTCAATCCGTGAAAATCCGTGAAATCCGTGGATAAATTCGTTAGTTGCTGCTTCTTCTTAGCGGCCCACGCCGATTTTTGTTTGTGGCTTCGCGCTTGGAATTGGCCTTGGGGTGGCCTTATATTGTTTTGCTTTCCAGCGTGCGACCGATTTGCCGCGTCCGGCTCCCTGTAGTTGAGTTTTGTCCACGGATTAACACGGATTAACACGGATAAGATTCAATCCGTGAAAATCCGTGAAATCCGTGGATAAATTCGTTGGTCGCCGCTTCTTCTTAGCGGCCCGCGGCGCCGATCTTTTGCGCTCTATCTCTCGCCTCATTCGCAATCACCCGCCCCTTAGAGTTTAGCCGGCTTAAGTCAATCCAATCTCTCGCCTACTGCCGCTTAGCTATTTCAATGATTGCAGCCGTTTACCAGCCTCCCAGCGCCGCGCCCTCGCCCCGCCAAGAATTTCCGCAACAGCGTTCTTGGACGTGTAGACGGGATCGGGTTTTGAAAAGCGGCCAGCTTGCGTTCTTGGAGGTGTGACACGGGGGCGAGCGTCGCTAGTCGGCCATTCGCGGAAGTCGGCCGACGGGCGGCCCGCGTCTCGGCTGCCCTGGCATCGTACGGGTGATGTTTGTAAAAACGCAAGTTGACCGTTTTTCGATTCCGGCGTAGCCCGCGCACCAATGTCTGGCAATTACGATGCAAGATTGTAGCCAAAGGCGCGGGCGTTGTCAGCCGGATCGGAAAACGG
>JAZLMR010000054.1:0-13952 GCA_045598785.1 Kiritimatiellia bacterium | reverse complement strand
CTGCAGCCTCCCGTAGGAGTCTGGGCAGTATCTCAGTCCCAGTGGGGCTGGTCATCCTCTCAGACCAGCTAATCGTAAGCCTTGGTGGGCCGTTACCACGCCAACAGGCTGATGATGCGCGAGCCCCTCTAGGAGCGAGAGCCTTTTGGGCCCCCTTTAGCGCTCCGGCGATGTCGCCAGGCGCCACAAGCGGTATTAGCCACCGTTTCCAATGGTTTTCCCCCACTCCAAGGCAGGTTGCTCACGTGTTCCTCCCCAATCCGCCACTCTCACCGATCAGTATTGCTACATCACGGATCCCGTTCGACTTGCATGCCTAATCCACGCTACCAGCGTTCGTTCTGAGCCAGAATCAAACTCTCAGAAAAAAAGAATTTGAGCTGCTCCACACAAACATTTACTGTTTTCTCAACCATCGACTTTCAAAGAGCGAGCCGCGGGTCGGGGTCACCCCCTTCGCCGCAACGGATATGTAGTATATCAAAACCGCCGCACCCTGCGCAAGGGGGAAAATGAAAAAATTTTAAAGGCCATAAATTTGCTATAATTCATGGTGTGAAAGACAAGAATATACTCCAGTGGTTTGCAACCGTTCGCTCCCGACCGGTGCCCAAATTCATCGTCGGATTGCGCGGAACCGGCAAGACCGAGGCGCTCAAGGCAATCAACGCCCAACTGCAGAAAGAAGGCGTGCCCGAGGCCCAGCGGCTCTTCATCGACAGCAGCGACCTGGAGATCCGGCGCATTGCGACCGGGCAGGCCCTGCTTGAACATCTTTATCAGCGTATCCCCGGGAAACGCAAAACCCATATCCTCATTCGCGAAGCCGCCCTTCTACCCGATGCCGCCGTCGTAATCGGCGCCCTGGCCGCCGACAGGAATCTGAACCTCGTCGCCACCACCTCTTCCCTGCGGCTGCTCAACCGCGGACTCACCGACTACCTCGGCCGGAACTTCGAGCTGTGCGAGCTGCTGCCGCCCGAGCGCCAGCGCCCCTACTCCGCCGAAGCCGCGCGCGTGCGCTGGAACGAGATTTTCATTTCCGACGTGCTGGAGCCCAACATCGTCCTGGAGACCGGGCTGCTGAACCGCGCCGTCTTCTGGCTCTCCGACCATATCGGCGACTCGCTCAGCCTGCGCATCATCGCCAAGGCGATTTCGCCCTGCAACCGCGTGCTGTCTCCGCACACGATCGAGCGCTACCTGACCACGCTGGAAGACTCGCATCTCATTGAAAAGGCCTTCTGCCGCGACCGCGAGACCGGGCGCGTTTCCAAGCGCAACTACAAGTATTTCTTCACCGATCCCGCCCTGCGCACGGCGCTCTTCGGCGCGGCGCCGGACGACGAGGAGCGCCGCGCCGCGCTCAATCGCGCCTGGTTTCTGCTGCGTCATCGCGGCTATACGGAAATCTACTCCACCATCCACGACCGCAAGGTCGACTTCCTCACCCGCAGCGGCAAAGACGTCACCGCCTGGAGCGTCACTCCCGACGGCACCCCGGTCGAGCTGAAGTGACCACTTAAAGCAAGTTGCGTTGAATCTTGCCGGAGATGGTCTTCGGCAGGTTGTCGGTAAAGACCACGATGCGCGGATACTTGTAAGGCGCCGTGTGTTCCTTCACGTAGTTCTGAATCGCCTTCTTGAGCTCTTCGCTCGGAGCCTTGCCGCCGACCAGCCTGATGGTCGCCTTGACCACCTGGCCGCGCACCGGATCCGGCGCCGCCGAGACTCCGCACTCCAGCACGTACGGCAGCTCCATGATGACATTCTCGATTTCCGCCGGGCCGATGCGATAGCCGGAAGACTTGATGACGTCATCGGCGCGGCCGACATAATTGTAGTAGCCGTCTTCGTCCTTCCAGGCGAGGTCGCCGGTATGGTAGACCCCGCCCCGCCACACTTCCCGCGTGCGTTCCTCGTCTTTGTAATATCCGAGGAAGACCCCGGGCTGGCCGCTGCCCCGCGGCACGCGAATCACGATTTCGCCATGCTCGCCCGGCGCCACCGAATTGCAATTCTCATCCACCAAGTCGACATGATAGTCCGGCACCGGTTTGCCCATCGAGCCCGGCTTGAGCGCATCGCCGACCAGATTGGCGATCCCGAGCGTCATCTCGGTCTGCCCGAAGCCCTCGTGAATCCGAAGCCCGGTGGCCTTCTCGAACTGCGTGAACACTTCCGGATTGAGCGCCTCGCCCGCCGTCGTCGCATGCTTCACGGAACTGAAGTCATAGCGGGAGATGTCCTCCTTGATGAGCATGCGGTACATCGTCGGCGGCGCACAGAAAGTGGTAATGCCGTATTTCGCAAACATCGGCAGAATCTTCGCCGAATCGAACTTCGTGAAATCATAGGTGAACACCGCGCCCTCGCAAAGCCACTGTCCGTAGAGCTTGCCCCAGAGCGCCTTACCCCAGCCGGTTTCGGAAATCGTAAAATGGAGCCCCCCGCGGTCGACCATATGCCAGTAGCGCGCAGTCACAAAATGCCCCAGCGCGTACTTGTAGCTGTGGAGCGCCATCTTCGGATAGCCGGTGGTGCCGCTGGTGAAGAACATGAGCATCGGCTCGTCGCCGCCCGGCGATGACGGGTGACGATCAAACCGCCGGGAGAAGCCCTCGACTTCGGCATCGTAACTGCGCCACCCCGGCCGGTTGCCGTTGACGATGACCCGAATCAGCGCGGCGTTTTCCGGCCGGTTCGCGCAGGCGACCTCCACCTCGGCCGCGGTGTCGCCATCGGCCGTGCACAGGATCGCCTTGACGTCGCCCGCCTGGAAGCGGTACTCGAAATCGTGCGCCTTGAGCTGATTGGTCGCCGGAATCACCACCGCCCCGAGCTTGTGCAGCGCCAGCACCGCCGGCCAGAACTGGAAGTGCCGCTTCAAGACCAGCATCACCTTGTCGCCGCGCCGGATGCCCAGATCCATGAAATAGTTCGCCGCCTGATTCGACAACTCCGACATGTCCTTGTAGGTAAAGCGGCGCTCGGTAAAATGATCAGACACATGCAGCATCGCCAGCCGCTCGGGATCGCGCTTCGCGACCTCGTCGACGATGTCAAAGGCGAAATTGAACTTCTCGACGTTCTTGAAAGTCAGATGCCGGAGCGCGCCGCGCTCGTCCTCTTCGACCTCGACGAACTTCGCCGCCACCAGCTCGCGCTCGTCCTTCTGCGGCATTACCGCATCGAACTCGACGCGCTGCTCGGTCTCCGTGCCCGCCATGATCATCGCGATGAAGGTAACCGGCTTGCCGCCGACCGCAATCATGCCGTGCGGCATCGACGACTTGTAGAAGATCGAATCGCCCGGCCCCAGCACCTCGACATGGTCGCCGACCCGCACCTTCATGGAGCCTTCCATCACCACGTCAAACTCCTGGCCCGCATGCGTCGTCGTGTGAATGGGCGCGTTCTGCAGCTTCTCGTCGTAATCGTAGGTGACGTAATACGGCGTCGCCAGGCGGTTCTGGAACATCGCCGCCATATTGCGGATCTCAATGCCCGACTCCTTGGCCGTCACCGGCCCCTGCCCGCGCCGCGTCACAATGTAGCTGGACAGCCTCGCCGTATGGCCTTCCAAAAGCGCGGTGATGTCGACTCCGAAGGCCTGCGCACACTTATGCAGGAAGGTAAAGGACGGATCGCTCTTCGCCGCCTCGACCGCCCGGTAATCGGCCTCGCTGACCTCGACTAGCGCCGCCATCTGCCGAATGGAATAGCCAATAATTTCGCGCATCTCCTTGATGCGGGCGGCCATTTCCTTTAAACTCGTTCCGGCAGTTGCGGTAGTCATTGCTCTCCTTGGAATCTCGACTTATTTTGAATATTATACCACATTGAAGCGCTCGCCGTGGTATACTATCCGCCGATGAAACCCACGGAAATCCCCATGACGATGGCGATTCGGGCGCTCAAGGCGGCCCATGCCGAATTCACGCTGCTGACATACGACTTCACCCTGCACGGCGGCACGATCCAGTGCGCCACCGAGCTCGGCCTCGACCACCACGCCACCATCAAGACCATCATCCTGGAAGACGAGACCCGGAAGCCCTTCGTCTGCCTGATGCACGGCGACCGTGAAATTTCCGTCAAGAACCTCGCGCGATTGCGTGGCGTCAAGACCGTCACCACCTGCACCCCGGAAACCGCCGACCGGCATTCCGGCTACCATGTCGGCGGCACTTCGCCGTTCGGGACCCGCAAGCGGATGAAGGTCTACATCGAGTCGACGATCTTCGACCTGCCGACCATCTACATCAATGCCGGCCACCGCGGCATTTGCGCCGCCATGAAGCCGGCAGTGCTGGAGCAAGTGCTCCCGGAAACCGAACGCGTCAGCGTGGCGATTTAGCCCTGGCCTTTGGCCTGAACGATACCCGTGCAGGCCTTGAGGATTCCCGCCACATTGGCGAGGTCGGCCGGCACGATCATTGAGTTGTTGGTCTTCGCGAGATTGCCGAACTGCGCGAGATACTGCTGGGCCAGCTGCATATTGACCGATTCGAGGCCGCCCTTGTCGCTCAACGCCTCGGCAACCTTGCGGATGCCGGTCGCCTGCGCCTCGGCCACCAGCAGGATCTCCTGCGCCTTGCCTTCGGCCTCGTTGATCTTGCGCATGCGCTCGCCCTCGGACAGCGCAATGGCCTGGGCCTTCTCGCCCTCGGCCCGGTTGATCTTCGACTGCCGTTCGCCCTCGGACTCGGCAATCATCGCGCGCTTTTCGCGCTCGGCCCGCATCTGCTTCTCCATCGCGTCGCGAATTGACTGCGGCGGCGTGATGTTCTTGATTTCATAGCGCGTGACCTTGATGCCCCAGGGATCGCTCGCCTTGTCGACCGCCGAGACGATCGCCTGGTTGATCGTGGTGCGCTCCTCGAAGGACCGGTCGAGATCGAGCTTGCCCATTTCCGAGCGCATCGTGGTCTGCGCCAGCTGCGTGGTCGCGAACAAGTAGTTGCCGATGCCGTAGGACGCCTTGGCCGGGTCCATCACCTGCATGTAGAGGATGCCGTCGACCGAAACGGCGATGTTGTCCTTGGTGATGCACTCCTGCGGCGGCACGTCAATCGCCTGCTCCTTGAGCGTATGCCGATAGGCGATGCTGTCAAGGAACGGCACCAGGATGTGAAAGCCGGCCTCCAGCGTGCAGCGGTACTTGCCCAGCCGCTCGACGATGAACGCCGTCTTCTGCGGCACGATCACCGCCGTCTTGAGGATGGCCACCAGCACGATGAACGCCAGCACCCCGAAGAATATCAACGGACCCATTTTACATTACCTCCACTTTCATAGTTAGATTTGCCTGCGAAATCACCTTCACATCCGCCCCGACGGCAATCGGCGAGGCGGCGCTCGCCGTCCATTCAGCATCGCCGATCATCACCCGCCCCGTCCGCGGCGGCGCAATCGCCTCCGTCACCTTGCCGATGCGGCCGACCGACTCCTGGCCGAAATCCGTGCCGGCGACTTCCTGCGCTCCCGAAAAGACTCCCTTGAGCAACCGGCGCAAAAAGACCAGATACAGGACCGACAGCCCGGAAAACGCCGCCAGCTGCCAGGTCAGCGCAAACGCGTCGCCGAAGGCGAACTTCAGCACCCCGACCGTCATCGCCGAAAGTCCGAAGAAAAAGATGATGAACCCCGGCGCCAGCAGCTCCGCCAGCATCAGCAGGAGCCCGGCATACAGCCACAGCCACGCACATCCGGTCATTTCCGCCCCCCTTCGTGAATCGCCGTCACCGTCGCCCCGGCAAAGGCGGCGAGCACTTCGTCATTAAGCTTGGGATCGTCCAGCAGCCGGCGATTATTCGCCGCCGCCGGTTTCGGCGTCGGCTCCGGAGCGGCTTCCGGCGCCGACGGTTGAGTCGCCGCTGGCGGCGGCATCATCGCCCGAGCCGCCGAGGCGGCCGGAACGGCCTCCGGCACCGCCGGCCTCCCCTCGCCCCCGGCCTTCAGCTCCCGCACCGCCTTCATCAGCTCTTCGACCGTCGCCACCGTCGCCAGCCGCGAAGCCCGGATCAGCGACATCTCAATCAGCGTGCGCACCGACAGGACATAGCGAAGCTTGTCTTCCATCTCCGCCAGCAGGTCGCAAATCCGAAACACCCGCCCCGCATCAATCGCCCGCGCCTGCTCGACCAGCACCTGTACCTGATCCGGCGTCGCCGTCAGTGACGGAGCGTCCGGCCCCAGCGCCTGCACCACCACCAGATTGCGAAAATGCTGCAGCAGCTCGCCCGCCAGGCGACGCATATTCTTGCCCGCCGAATCGAACATCTCGATCGCCGAAAGGATTGCCGCGACATCACCCCGCAGAATCGCCGCCGCCAGGCCTTCGAGCGCCGAGCGCGAAACCAGCCCGAACACGCCGAGCGCGTCTTCTTCGGTCACCTGACTGCCCTTGAAGGAAATGAGCTGGTCCAGCGAACTGAGCGCGTCGCGCATGCCGCCTTCGGCACCGCGGGCAATCGCCAGGAGCGCATCCTCCTCGGCGGCGATCCGCTCCTCGGCGCAAATGTACTTCAGCCGCGTGACGATGTCGGGCGTCTGAATGCGCCGCAGATCAAACCGCTGGCAGCGGGAGACGATCGTTGCCAGCACCTTGTCGCCCTCGGTGGTGGCGAAAATGAACCGCACGTAGGGCGGCGGCTCCTCCAGCGTCTTCAAGAGCGCGTTCCAGGCCGCATTCGACAGCATGTGACATTCGTCGATGATGAAGATCTTGAACTTGGACGCCGTCGGCTTGAACTGCACCGCCTCGATGATCGGCTTCACGTCCTCGACCTTGTTGTGCGACGCGGCGTCGAGTTCCGTGACGTCCAGCGAACGTCCGGCCGCGATCTCGCGGCAGTTCACGCACTCGCCGCACGGCTCGGCCCCCTTCGGCGACTGGCAGTTGAGCGCCTTGGCGAAGATCCGCGAAAGCGTCGTCTTCCCGATGCCCCGCGGGCCGATGAAGAGATAGGCGTTGGCAATGCGGCCGGCCTCGATGGCATGGCGAAGCGTGCGGACGACATGCTCTTGCCCGACCACGTCGTCAAAAGTCATCGGCCGGTATTTGAGCGGAAGCGCAACCTGCTGAGTCTCTGCCATAGCCTCATTATATCATATTTCCAGCCCACGAGTCTGCGGCACAATCGCAGCGCAATCGCGGCGCGAAGGTGCGGCGCAAAGGGCTCGCAAACTGTTGAACCTTCCGCCCGTTTCCGCGCTTCCGACAGCGGACGCGCCTCCATTGGCCTTCAAGGCGCTCCACTTGCGCCCTTCAACCGCTCGGCCGAATTCTTCCTTCCCGGTTTTACGGCGCAATGTCGGCTGCTGGCCTACGGCTGGTGCGGCGGCCCGACGAGCTCGCCCGAACCGTCGCTACGGGAGTCGTAACCACCGCCTCGCTGAAGTCAACCGGGCGTAACGAGACATTCCCCTCTTCGAAACTCATTTCAACAAGCGAGACCTCTGAGGCGGTGGACGATCCCTGCGCTCTCGCGCGACTGTCATATCCCCCGAGGCCGAAGGCCGAGCTGCGAAGCAGTCGCTATGAGGGGTGCTCCGCCACCCTCAGCCTTCCAGCTCCGCCTCGGTAAGGCCTAGAAAATGCACGATAAATCAGTAGACTCGCCGCGTTAAACCAAAATGAGAATTCATTGCGGAAATTCTTGGCGGGACGAGGGCGCAGCGCTGGGAGGCTGGTAAACGGCTGCAATCATTGAAATGGCTAAGCGGCAGTAGCCGAGAGATCGGGTTGACTTAAGTCGGCTATACTCTAAGGGGTGGGTGATTGCGGGTGTGACGAGAGCTAGAGCGCAAAAAATCAGCGCCGAGGGCCACTAAGAAGAAGCGGCGACCAACGAATTTATCCACGGATTTCACGGATTTTCACGGATTGAATCTTATCCGTGTTAATCCGTGGACGACACAAAAATCGACGGACGCGCCCTACAATTACGACTCCAGCGGCGCCCAAGCGCGAAGCGGAAAACCTGCCGCTTGACTGAGGAAGGCGGGGCTGGGCGGCGATGTCGAGCGAAGCGAAGCGGACGGCGACGGGGCGGCGATTTCGCCGCGAAGGCGGGCGCGAGGTGGGCGAAGCCGTATTCGGCGAGGCCGCATCGCGCCTGCATTCGCGGATGAAAGCGCCGGGAGGAGCCGGACGATGAGCGGCAGCGAGGCTCGACGGCCGGCCACAGAACCGACTAGCGACGGTCGACGACCGACGGTCGCGGGCGAGTGGGAAGCGAAGCGCTAATCTCGCCTGGCGAATGGCTCAGCGATTTCAAAGCGCGATGCGCCTGCCAATCGCCGCGGAAGTCGGCCGTCGGTCGTCGCTAGTCGGCTCTGCCGGGTCGAGGCTTTCAGCGGCGGCCCGTTATTGGCCGCGAGTCCGGACGCGCCAAATCGGTCGCACGCTGGAAAGCGAAGCCACCCAAGGCCATCTAAAAGCAAATTAAAGGCGCGGAGCGACAAACAAAAATCGGCGCCGCGGGCCACTAAGATAAAGTTGCGACTAGCGACGACCGACAGCCGACGACCGTGGGCGATAGAAGCGCGAAGCGCTGGAGTCGCGCGGCGAAAGGCTGACGACCGACGGTCGACGGCCATGGGAGATGAAAACGCGAAGCGCCGCGCTCAGAATTTGCGCTTGCGGGAAAGCACCATGAAGCAACCCACAATCGCGAGCGCCAAAGCGGCGGATATGCCCATCACAATGGCAAAGGCATGCGGATGGCTCTGGAACGGCAGGCCGATGTTCATACCGTAAAGGGACGCGATCAGCGTCGGCGCCGCCAGCAGAATCGTCGCCGCCGTCATGTGCTTCATGACGTTGTTGAGGTTGTTGTTGATCAGCGAGGCAAAGGTATCGAGCGTGCCGTTCAGAATGTTCGCGTGAATCGCCGCCGTCTCCAGCGCCTGCTGATATTCGACCATCGCGTCCTCGAGATAGTCGCGGTCGTCTTCGGAAAGCGAGAGCTGCCGCGCCGTGTTGGCTCGCGCCAGCGCAATCGTGTCGGCCTTGAGCGAAGTCGTGAAGTAGACGAGCGTCTTTTCGATCTGAAAGAGCTTTAGGAGCGCGTCGTTCGAGATCGACTCGTGCAGCTCGTCCTCCAGCACGCCCGCGCGCGCATGGATGTCGTTGATGTAGCGCAGGAACAGCACGCCCGCATGCCACAGCAGCCGAAAGGCGAAGCGCCAGCTGTCAGACGGCGGACAGACGCGGCGGATCTGGTCGAGGAACGCCGTCGTCACCGGCGTACGGGCGCTGCAGACCGTGATTACGCTCTGCCGAAGCTGGATGATGCCCAACGGCACCGTGCGATACGGCGAAATCGCCTCGACTTCGTCGTCGGCATCGGGCACGATTGGCATCGGCACGTGAACGATCAGCAGCACCGCGTCGTCTTCCCAGTCGAAACGCGGCCGTTCGCCGGCATCAAGCGGGTCGGTAAGGAAGTCACGCGGCACCTGCAGCTGCGAGAGCACCGCTTCGAGTTCCGTCGTCGAGGGCTCGACCAGATTGATCCAGCAAGACGACGAGAATTCAGGGGTCTCCCGAAGCCCTCCGTTATCCCACTTGTAGATCGTCATCATGGCCCGCTCCTCCGTTCGTCAATCAGCCGAGCTGCGAAAGGAACCGCACGTCATTCTCGTACAGCCAGCGGATGTCCGGAATGCCGTACTTGATCATCGCAATGCGCTCGACGCCAAAGCCAAAGGCATAGCCCGAAACCTGCTCGGGATCATAGCCGACGTGCTTGAAGACCCGCGGATCGACCATGCCCGCGCCGGCGACCTCGATCCAGCCGGACTGCTTGCAGACATTGCACCCCTTGCCCTTGCAGACATGACAGGAGAAGTCCACTTCCACCGAAGGCTCGGTGAACGGGAAGAAATGCGGACGGAACCGCACCGTCACGCCGTCACCCATCATTTCCTTGGCGAAATAGGCGAGCACGCTCTTAAGATCCGCCAGCGACACCGGCTTTTCCGGCAGCTTGTCGACATAAAGCCCCTCGATCTGGTGAAAGTTCGCCGAATGCGTCGCATCCGTCGTGTCGCGGCGGAAGGTCCGCCCCGGGCAAATCACGCGAATCGGCGGCTGATGCTGCATCATCGTGCGAATCTGCACCGGCGAAGTCTGCGTCCGCAGCAGGCAGTCGTCGCCGAACCAGAAGGTGTCGGTGCGGTCCTGCGACGGATGATGCTCCGGCGTATTGAGCGCCGTGAAGTTGTTGAAGCGGTTTTCCAGCTCCGGACCGTCGGCCACCGTGAACCCGAGCCGCCCGAAAATCGCCGCCGACTCTTCGATGACGCGCGACAGCGGATGCTTCACGCCGAGGCCGAACCAGCGGCCGGGCTGAGTGAGATCGCCGGTAAACGCCGCTGCCGTCGCCTTTTCGCCCTTCGCAGCCAGCGCCGCCTCGACCTCGGCCTTCCAAGCCTGCACCGCCTTGCCGAACGCCGGCCGCTCCTCCTTGGGCACGTCCTTCATGGCCTTGATCAGCGCCGGAATCGAGCCGTTGCGGCCGACATACCTGACCCTCAGCGCCTCTACCGCCGCCGTTTCCTTCGCCGCCGCGATCTCATTTAGGCTTTCAGCCTTCGCCTGCTCGAGCTCTGCCAATGTCATAGTCAACTCCCTCAAATATTGCGGGATATTATACCATCCCCCGCCCAGCAGTGTCCATACCACCAGAGGCGACGCTCAGAACCGCGGCAAGCGGGCCAGCGATTCCGCGCGCCCTTCCGGCCGGTGCCGCAGCCGCCAGACCTGACCGTGCAGATCACGCAGCTCGCGGAGCCGCTTCTCGTCCCTCCGCCGACAAGCGCACTCGACCAGCGACGCCATATAGACCAGCTCCAGCGCCCAGTCGCTGCGCTCGCACCAGCGCTCCGCCGCCACCCGAATGCCCCGCGCAATGCCGCTGACCTCGTCCAGAATGAAGTCCGTCAGCCCCGGATGCCGCGAATAGCCGTGGTCGTGGGCCAGCAAGTTGAAGAATTCCGAAGCGCCTTCGCGCCGCGCGCCACCCCGGAGATACAAGGTGCCCAGCTTGAGCAACATGCCTCCGAGCGGCACCCCCAGCACCGAGTTGAGCTCGCGCTCAAGGTCCATGCGGGCGGCCTTGGCGCCAGACGCGGCAAAGTTGCCGCCCAGCACGATGCCCGGCAACGACGCGGCCAGCGGCTGCCAGTCATAGCCATCGGAAAAGTCCGTCACCAGAAAGCGCCGGCAGCCGCGCTGAAGGCCGCTCGCCTCCGCCGCCGCCATCTTCTCGCGCATTTCCTCCACCCGCCCGGCCAACGACCGCGCAACTTCCGTCGCCACCGAAACGGTGTCGCCCCCGAGGAACATCGCCTCATAACCATCGCGGTCCAGTCGGACGCACTCCAGCCCCTGCAGCTGACAATAGGCCGAAAGCCGCCCGAAGTCCACCCGCGGCGGCAGCTCGTCTACCCGCTCGTAAATCGCCGGATCCTCGCTGTAGGCGAAGAACTCGGTATAGCGATATCGCGCCAACACGTCGACCAGTTCCTGCAACGCCAGCCTGGTCGGCGTCTTGTGCGTCAGCTCCAGGAGATAACCGCGGCTCTCAAACACGTCAGGGCCTTTTCCCGATTCTGCTCGTACTGGCCGGTCATCGACCCGCATCCCGCCACGTCGGAAACGCACTTGAGCGCCCGGCAGCGGATGCCACGCTTCCAACAGACATGGGCGATCGCCGCGCCTTCCATGTCCCGCAATTCCGCGCCCAGATCCTCGGCGATGAGCCGGTTGTCGGACTCGCTGTCATTGAAGCGGTCGCCGGTCGCCAGCACCTTCGCCGGAAACTTGCCGACCGTCGCCAGCGGCAGAAACGGCGAATCGGCCTCATTCAGCTGCCCGATCCGGGTGCCGTTCAGCTTCGCCAGGTCGAAGTCGTATTCGACGGCGGCCTTCACCTCGAATGCCGCCCCGACCTTGACCTCGTCGCCAAAGCCGCCGCAAAGCCCCGCATTGAGAATCTCCGTCGCGCCCTCGTCAATCGCCTGCTGCGCGCCCGCCGCGGCATTGACCTTGCCGATGCCGCAGACCAACAGCCGGTCACCCGGTTTCAACGCCGGACGCACCGCCTCGGCTTCGCATTCCATGGCAATAACAAACGCCCTCATCGCATCAACCTCCTTACTGCAACCTTGAAATCATACTCCGCGCGCTCCTGATTGAGCCGCAGAAACTGCCCGCGGTCATAAACGATCTCGCCATCGACCAGCGTCATCGTCACATCCGACGCCTGCACGGAACTGACCACCAGATTCGCGGCGTCGAGGCAAGGCGTCAGGTGGAGGCGGTGCAAGTCGATGACGCAGAGGTCCGCCGCCTTGCCGACCGCGATTTCGCCGCTGTCCGGGCGCCCCAACGCCCGCGCCCCGTTGACGGTGGCCATTTCGATGACCTCCCAGGCCGAAATCGCCGCCGGATCACAGTTAAGCCCCTTGGGAAGCAAGGCCGCCAGATGCATCTCCTCGAAGAGGTTGAGATTGTCGTTGGACGCGCAGCCGTCCGTGCCCAACGCCACGTTGACCCCCAGTTCCCGCGCCCTCAGGATCGGAGCGATACCCGAACCGAGCTTCAGGTTGCTCGTAGGATTATGGACGAGCGTCACCCCCTTCTCCGCCAGGATCCGCCAATCGTCATCACTGCACCAGACGCCATGCGCCGCGTAGCCGCCATAATCCAAGAGCCCCGTCGAGGCCAGGTAGGCGACCGGCGTCCGGCCATACCGTGCCAAACACTCCTCGTGTTCCTGGCGCGTTTCCGAAACATGGAAATGCACGGGGCGCCGCCAGTCGCGGTTCGCCGCCGCCAGTTCGCGGCAGAACTTCTCGTCCGTCAAATATTCGGAATGAATGCAAAAGTCGCGCATGGTCCGCCGGTTAGCCGCCCCCTGCCGCACATAGTCGACGCATTCCGCCAGACGGCCCTGCGGCTCGCCGCCGGGAAACGCCAGCCCGACCCAGCAGGTATTCGCCTTAATGCCGCACTCCGCAAACGCCGCCTCCCCGGCCGCCGGGAAATCGTACATGTCGGCGACGCAAGTCGTGCCGCCCGCCAGCATCTCCATCGCGCCCCAGACGGCGCCCGCGCGGACGTCTTCCGCCGTCATCTTGGCCTCGACCGGAAAAATCGCCTCTTCCAGCCAACGCCGCAACGGCAGCCCGCTCCCCAACCCGCGCACCAGCGTCATCGCCGTATGCCCGTGACAGTTGACCAGCCCCGGCATCACCAGCGACTGCGGAACGCACGGCCGTTCGACAATCCGCGCGATGCGCCCGTCCTCGATCTCCAGGTCGCCGTCGGCGACGCGGCGCCCCGCGAGCAGCATCCGGCAATTTTCAAGCTTAAGCTTCATGACCGATAATTATAGCACATCCGGCAACCAGAGCCGACAAGCGCCCTTCCGACACCGCCGCGGGGTGCGCTTGCTTACCCGTTGAACCTCCTGCCCGTTTCTGCGCCTCAATAGCGGACGCGCCGCCTTTGGCCTTCAAGGCGCTCCACCTGCGCCCTTCAACCGCGCGGCCGAATTCTTCCTTCTCGGTTTTACGGCGCAATGTCGGCTGCAGGCCTACGGCTCCGCCGACACACCGCCGAAAACCAAAATGAGAATTCGTTGCGGAAATTCTTGGCAGGGCGAGGGCGCGGCGCTGGGAGGCTGGCAAACGACTGCAATCATTGAAATGGCTAAGCGGCAGTGGGCGAGAAATTAGGTTGACTTAAGCCGGCTAGGCTCTAAGTGGTGGGTGATTGCGGGTGTGACGAGAGCTAGAGCGCAAAAAATCAGCGCCGAGGGCCACTAAGAAGAAGCGGCGACCAACGAATTTATCCACGGATTTCACGGATTTTCACGGATTGAATCTTATCCGTGTTAATCCGTGTTAATCCGTGGACGACACAAAAATCGACG
>JAZLMR010000053.1:0-12195 GCA_045598785.1 Kiritimatiellia bacterium | reverse complement strand
GGTGACGAGCGACGTCGGCGGGACGAATCTCGTCTTCGAGGTTGCCGCTTATTCGAAGGATCGCGACGCATTTTTCGTCGACGGCGACATTAGCTTGGACAACGGCGACACCTACACGCAGGATGTGCTGACGTGGTACGGGACGGCCGGCAAGACGCAGGATGTCCACCTCGTCTGGAACTGGCAGAAGCATAACCCCGACGTTGACTGGAGCGACGTCACGGTCGAGGTGACAGCCAAGCTTCAGGGCGAGAACGTCGCCGTCAAGTGCCAGAACGGCACCTTCGTTGGCGTCCGCGACAGTATGAGCGGCGTCGTCGCCTTCAAGAGCGTCCCGTACGCGAAGCCGCCGACCAAGGAGACGGGGCTTCGCTGGAAGCCGCCGGTGAGACCGGATGACAGCGACGAGGTCTTCTCGGCGCGGCATTTCGGTCCGGCGGCGGCGCAGACATACGTCGAGGGAGAGGCCGCTTCCTTCGGTCCGGTCAGCGAGGACTGCCTCAAGCTCTCCATCTGGACGGCAGACGGCTTTCGTACCGACAATCCTAGCCGCGCGGTGATGTTCTTCATTCACGGCGGCTCGTACGGCTGGGGCGGGATGTGCGACCCTCTCTACGACGGCGAGCGACTGGTGCGGGATAATCCCGACGTAATCCTCGTCTCGTGCGACTACCGCCTCAATGCGTTCGGATTCCTCGACCTGACCGGACTGCCCGGATATGATCCGGAGAAGCATAAGGACTACGACCAGTCCGTCAATCTCGGCATCCTTGACCAGCAGGCCGGTCTCAGGTGGGTGAAGGAGAACATCGCGGCTTTCGGCGGCGATCCCAACAACATCACGATCTTCGGCGAGTCCGCCGGCGGCGGCAGCGTGAGCTGTTTGTTGCAGGCGAAGGGATCGGAAGGGCTCTTTCGGCGCGCGATCGTCATGTCCGGCGCCCTGGACCTCACCGATTCTCCGGAGAATTACAAGGCCGGCAATCAGGCGTACCTGTTGATGAAGGCTGCCGGCAAGTCAAGCATCGACGAGCTTCTCGCCTGCTCGACGGAGGAGCTGCTTGCGGCGCTTGATACGCCGCTCTCCGATTCGCGCATCGCCACGATTCGCCATCGGACTCCGCGTGAGGGCGGCAGTCAGGTGGCCGACCTCAACAACTATCCGATGTGCGACGACGTCCGCGGCATCGTCGCGTCAGACCCCTACGAGGCCTGCAGGACGAATGAGGTCGCCAAGAATGTGGACGTCATGATCGGCACGACGTCGGAGGAGATGAACTACTGGGCGACGATGATGTACGGTGTATCGAGCGAGGCCTTGCCTTCGACGACGGATCCGCTTGGCTATTTCTACCAGTACCTCAGCAACAAGGTCAACAACATCCGGGCGCTTTACGCTCGGGTCGGCAACGAGACCGCCATCACGAAATTCCTCGAAGGTCCCGGCGCGTCGCATCCGTTCGACAGCGATGAGCGCTACAATCTCGGAGGTCTTTACCCGAACATCTGGGGACGCACGGAACTCATGAGCGAGCTGTCGTTCCGCATACCCGCGATCATCATGGCCGAGCGCCATGGGGAACTTGTCCGTACGAGCGGCGGCTACGGCAAGACCTACATGTACTACTTTTGCCGTCCGCAGAAGTCGCTTGAGATGCCGTGGTGCGGCGCCTGCCATGCGAGCGAGCTGACGAGCGTGTTCAAGACCCTGAATCTCGAAGTGGACGGCGGCGAGGACGCGAAGAAGACGCTGGCCGAGAACGTGAGCGGCGCGTTCGTCGCCTTTGCGAAGACGGGCGATCCAGGGGATGAATGGGCGACCTATGACACGGAAGAGCGCAGGACGACCGTCATCGGCAAGAAGGGCGATTTCAATGACGCCAAGTTGCGCCTCCAGTACGATCCGGACGGCGATCAGCGCAAGCTGCTCGAACCGGACTATCTGCGGTATCGCGCACACATATGACTTCTGGCTCGAGCCGCCGCCAGGTAGTGTTGAGAATCCGTGGAAGGTCGGCGCGGATGGCCACGAGGCCGAGGTGAAGGCGTGGACGAACGGCACGGACACGCTCGTCATCGAGGGGACGGGCGCGGTCGGCTGGGTACCGTGGACGGAGAGCGCGGACGGGATCACGAAGTTGCAGTTTGCTGAGGGGGTGACGAATCTGGGCGAGACGATGGCGACGCTGCCCGCTCTCGTGAGCGTCAACGGGCTGACTCTTGACAAGTTCGTCGAGGCGGGAATGCTCGGCGTGGCGAAAGCCGGTTTCTCGGCGATTGCGGTCGATAATGGCGTGGCGCAGCTCGGCGTCGTCGTGTCCACGAACGGCGACCTTACGGCGGCGACCGAGAGCTGGGGCAAGGCGAAGGTCGAGGGTGCGGCTGCCGTGGACGGCGAGGCGATTCTGACCATCCCGGCACCGGCCGACAAGGGCTTCTTCATCATCAACCCGAAGCCGGATGTGCCGTCGAACCTCGATCTGCCGCCAATCGTAACTGTGAAATAACCGCAGGAGCCGATTCAAGAGGCAAGGCCCCTACGGAGCGTTCCGTCGGGGCCTTTGCGTTAGCCTAGAAAAAGCAGTTGGAATCCACCTTCCACCGGTTATTTTAACACAGAGACACAGAGGCACAGAGGTTTGTTTAGATATGAAGGTAAATCTACTTTTCTCTGTGTCTCTGTGCCTCTGGTTAAAGACTACTGGGTTCAACTGCTTTTTCTAGGATAAAACATGATTTTGCCACATAGAGGACGCAGAGGTGGGAGGCGGTCGGGTGGCGCGAAGCGATTCGGACCTGCGGAGCGGGACAGCCGGAGCGAAGCGGAAACAGCCGAAGGCCGCGGGAGCCACACCGCTCGGAGTTAAAATTGGCGGGTTGGACGGGGTGCGGACCGGCAGGGAATCAAAAACTCCAGCTCGACGGCGCTTGACGCAACTTGGTTAAATGTAGTAGAATATCAACACAAGTTTAAGTGTGATAAGTATTTTCTAACAAGGAGCGAAGACAAGATGAAGAATATGTTCAAACTCACCCTTACGGCGATGGCACTGGCTGCGGCCGTTCCTGCGTTTGCGGATGCTGAAGTTGAGGAAGAAGAGGGTGCGGTCGGCTGGACGCCGATTGCCATCGGCATTGCTTCGCCGGTTCAACTGCCGTGGGGTATGGCCAAGTGGGATGTCTTCGGCCTGGGTTTGAACGCGCTTTACACCGATGCGCCGAAAATGTACGGCTTGGGCTTTGGCGGTCTGGCGATGACCACTCGGGATACGCTTAAGGGGTTGCAGCTTTCCGCGCTTTGCAACTGGAACTCCGTTACTGGCTACGGTATGCGGGTGACGCTGGGTGCCAACATCGCCTTTGGCGACATGTACGGCGTTGATATGGGTGCGTTTGGCTATCGCGACGGCGATTTCTGGGGCTGGGATACGGAGTTCATCGGTTCCTACCAGCAGAGCGTTTGGGGCGTTCAGATCGGCGGCCTGGTCAACCTTACGACCGAGCAGAGCTACGGGTGCACGATGGCGATTGGCGGTAATATGGCCAAGACGGCCTACGGCTGCCAGCTCGCGGGCGTGTTCAACTTCACCGATGAGCTGCATGGTGCGCAGATCGGTATGGTCAACTTTGCGCGCGAATGCCCCTGGGGCTTCCAGATCGGCATCGTCAATATCATCATGGACAACAGCATCAAGGTGCTGCCGCTCCTCAACGGTTACTTTTGATAAAGGCCGTGGCGAAAGCCAATCCATTTTTGAAGAAAGCAACGGGGGCCGGCAAGGTCCCCGTGGCTGTTGATAGAAAGCGACACCTTGGGCGCGGGCTGGACGGGCTTCTGGGTAACGCGCCGGTACCCGTGCCGGCGGCCAATCCGCAGGTGCTGGAGCTCAAGATCAACGACATCGAGCGTTCGCCGTTTCAGCCGCGCCGTGATTTTCGCGAGGAGGAACTGCGCGAGCTCGCCGAGTCGCTTAAGAACAACGGGCTGGTGCAGCCGCCGACGGTGCGGCGCAATGCGGCGGGCCGATACGAGCTGATTGCCGGCGAACGTCGGCTCCGGGCGGCGCAGTTTGCCGGGTGGACCAAGATTCGGGTGACGCTGCTGGAGGCCGACGATCGGACGGCGGCGGTGATGACCACGACTGAAAACATTCAGCGTGAAGACCTGAATCCCATCGAAGAGGCCGTGGCCTACCGGACTTTGCAGGACAAGTTCGGCTGGACGCAGGCCGAGGTCGCGGAGAAGGTGGGCAAGGGCCGGGCCACGGTTGCCAATTCCACGCGCCTGCTGGAGCTGCCCGATGAAGTCAAGCAGCTGGTGTCCACTTCGCTGCTTTCGGCCGGCCACGCCAAAGTGCTTCTGGGGGTTGAGAACGAGAAGGACCGGGTGCTTCTGGCGCGCGATTGCGTGAACGAGCAATTGACGGTGCGGGCGCTGGAGAAGCGGGTCGCACGGCTCACGGCGCCGGTGGTGGAGCGTCCGAAACTGGTGCCGGATCTGCCGGACGGGTATGTGCGTAGCCTTTCCGAGAAAATGAAGCGCCATCTCGGGTGTGCGGTTCGGGTCACTTCCGGAGTGACGCATCCCAACGGCAAGCACACCAAGGGGTTGGTGGAGATTGATTTTCTGGACAACAACGATCTTGACCGGATCATAAAGATGCTGGGCGTCGTTGTGGACTGATGTTCTGCTGGCTGTTAGCGGCTTGTCCTTTGGTGTTTTCTCCGGCTGACGCGCATCTCGCCTATGAGACCGCCCGGGGACTGGTGGAGGGTTTTACTCCGCGTGATTCCGGTACGATTCGCGCCCGCCTCGCGTCCAATTACCTCTTGGATGCGGCCAGTGCCGCCGGGGCGGATGTGCGGCGCGACCAGTTCAAGGCCCAGACCCCTAACGGCGAGCGGGAGTTCGTTAATCTCTACGGGGAATTCCGCTCCGCCGACCCCAATGCCCGCTGGGTAGTTCTCGTTTCCCATTATGACACCAAGACCGGTGTGAACTGCCCCGGGGCCAATGACGGCGCCTCGACGAGCGGGCTGCTGGTGGCGGTCGCCAATGCATTTTCCGACTGGGAGGAGCCGAAGGGGAATCTGATGCTGGTGTGGACCGACGGCGAGGAGGCGATGCTGGGCTATGGGGACGGCGACGGGCTCTGGGGCTCGAAGCGGGCGGTGGAGTATCTGAAGTCCAGGCACCGCAAGGTGCAGGCGGTGCTGTGTCTGGATATGCTCGGCGACCGGGACCTGGCGATTACGATTCCCTCGAACGGTACACCGGCGCTCGCGAAGATTGCGGTGCTGGCCGCCAGGCGCGCGAAGATGCCGGGCTTGGTCCGGTGCGTCGATGAAGTGGTCAAGGACGATCATGTGGCGTTTCTCGACCAGGGCTTCAATGCCATCGATCTCATTGATTTCAACTATGGGCCTGGCAATGCCTATTGGCACACTTCCGCTGATACGATGGACAAGATTTCGGAGCGATCGCTCCTCAGGAGCGGCCGACTGGTGGCGGAAATGCTGAACATTCTGCTGTAAGCCGTCCGCGCCGCAACCGTCGTTAGTCGGTCCGGAAACTTTTTGCTATAATATTCCCTTATTAAGGAGAGGTATCATGGCGCAAGAGTCCAGTGTGGGCAAACGCATTCGCAGGTTTCGCGAGAAACTTGAGATGAGCGTTTATGATTTGTCGCAGAAAAGCGGAATCGACGAAAAGGTCATCAATGCGATCGAAAAGGGTCAGGTGCTGCCGGCTTTGGGCGTGCTGACCAAGCTTTCGCGGGCGCTGGGGCAGCGGCTCGGAACGTTCATGGACGATCAGTTCAAGCCCGATCCGATCATCACCCGCGCCGAAGACCTGGCCGCCAGGAAGGTGGCGAAGGAAGGCACCAACGCGCTCGGTTACGCTTCGCATTCGCTGGCGCTCGGCAAGCCCGACCGGCACATGGATCCGTTCCGCATCGAGTTCGAGGCCGACGGCGTCGACGAGGTGTCGTCGCATGAAGGCGAGGAACTGATCATCTGCATTGCCGGCGAAGTCGAGCTCACCTACGGCAACGACAAGTCGGTGCTGAGGCCGGGCGACACCGCCTATTACAATTCGGTGGTGCGCCACGGGTTGCGTGCGCTGGGCGGCAAGCCGGCGTCCATCTACGGTATCGTCTTCATGCCGTTTTAAGGAAGGTTGACCATGGCTTGGTTTGAACAGCAGGAAAAGCCGAAGATTCCGCCGGCGAAGGCGTTGTGGGCGATCTGCCCGAAATGCCACAGTCACTTCGACAAGGCGGTCTGGAAGCGTAACGAGGGCATCTGCCCGAAGTGCAATTACCACGGCCGGCTCGCCGCGCGTGAACGGATTCGCCAGGTGGCGGACGCCGGCAGCTTCAACGAGGTCTTTCGCGCCGTCTCCTATTCCGATCATCTGGATTTTCACGATGCGACCGGCGCCTATCGCGAAAAGGTGGAGGCGACGATCGCGAAATCGGGCGAGACGGAGTCGATCGTGATGGGCACCTGCACGATCGGCGGCCATCCGGCCATGCTGGGGGTCATGGACTTCGCGTTTATGGGCGGCAGTCTCGGCACCGGCACCGGCGAGCGCATCGCCCGGGCCTGCGAGCAGGCGATTGTCGAAAACCGGCCGCTGGTCATCTTCTCCGCCTCGGGCGGGGCGCGGATGCACGAGGGCATCCTGTCGCTGATGCAGATGGCGAAGACGGCGGCGGCGATTGCCCGGCTCAAGGAGGCGGGACTGCCGTACATATCGGTGCTGACCGACCCGACGACCGGCGGCGTATCCGCCTCGTTTGCGATGCTGGGCGACATCAACATCACCGAGCCGCGCGCGCTCATCGGCTTTGCGGGCCGCCGCGTGATCGAGAACACAATCCACCAGAAGCTGCCGGACGACTTCCAGTCGGCCGAATATCTGGAGCAGCACGGTTTCATCGACCGCATCGTCGAACGGCGGGAGCTCAAGGGCTTCATCGCCAAGATGCTGGGGTATTTCGGATTCTGAGGGGTTGACCATGAAGGCATTTGACAGAGTCAAGATCGCGCGCTCGCCGAAGCGTCCGCATTTTCAGGATTTCATTCGCCTCATCTGCAGCGACTTCGTCGAGCTGCACGGCGATCGGCTCGTGAACGACGACCGCGCGTTGATCGGCGGGCTGGCGACCATTACTGGCGAAACGACGAAGGGCCGGCCGGCCGAAGCCGTCAAGGTGATGGTGCTCGGGCACAACAAGGGCGCCACGGTCGAAGAGAATATGGCGGCGAACTTCGGCATGGCCAATCCCGACGGCTATCGCAAGGCGATGCGGCTGGCGAAGCTGGCGGAAAAGTTCCGGCTGCCGATCGTGACTTTCGTGGATACGCCCGGTGCGTATCCCGGCAGGGAGGCCGAGGAGCGCGGGCAGGCCGAGGCGATTGCGAAGTCGCTGGAGTTCTTTTCGCGGCTGGCGACGCCGGTGGTGGTCGTCGTTACCGGCGAGGGGGGCAGCGGCGGCGCGCTCGCGATTGCCGTCGGCGACCGCATCCTGATGCTGGAGAACGCCGTCTATTCGGTGATTTCGCCCGAAGGCTGTGCGGGCATTCTCTGGCGTGACGGCGCGCAGGCGCCGGCGGCGGCGGAGGCGCTGAAGCTCACGGCGGCCGATCTCAGGCGCCTTAAGGCGGTTGACGCGGTGGTGAAGGAGCCGGCCGGCGGGGCGCAGCGGAATCATGCGGCGACGGCGCGGGCGGTCAAGGCCGCGATTCTCAAGGCGCTTGAGGAGCTGGCCGACATTCCGGTGGAGACGCTGCTGGAGCAGCGTTACGACAAGCTGCGGGCGATGGGCAATTTCTACGCTTGAAACGAAGGGGGGTTCTGATGAGGAAGTATCTTGCGATTGACATCGGCGCTTCGAGCGGCCGGCATATCCTCGGTTCGGTCGTGGACGGCAAGATCGTGCTGGATGAGGTCTTCCGCTTCGAAAACTCGCAGATCCGCAGGGGCGGTCACGACTGCTGGGATCTCGACCGGCTGGTCGCCTCGGTCAAGGAGGGCATCGACCTGGCGATGACCAGGGCTGAAATCACCTCCATCGGCATCGACACCTGGGGCGTGGATTTCGTGTTGCTCGACGACAAGCTTCAGCGTTGCGGCGACGCGGTCGCCTATCGCGACGGCCGCACGGCGGGCGCCGACCGGGAGATTGAGGCCTCGGTCATTTCCTTCGGCGATTTGTATCGCCGGGTCGGGCTGCAGAAGACCGCCTTCAACACCATCTATCAGCTGTGGGCGCTCAAGAAGGAACATCCCGAAGAGCTGGAGCGGGCGGCGCATTACCTGTCGATTCCCGAATACCTCAATTTCGCGCTGACGGGGAAGATCGTCCACGAATACACGCACTCGTCGACGACGGCGCTTCTGGATGTCGCGAAAAAAGACTGGGATTTTGCGCTCATCGAGAAGCTCGGCCTGCCGACGAAGATCTTCGGCAAGCTGGAGATGCCGGGCGCCAAGGTCGGCGAGTATCGGGGTGTGAGCGTGGTGTTGCCGGCGATGCACGACACGGGCTCGGCCTATCTGGCGGTGCCGGCGCGCGACGACAAGGCCGTGTACCTGTCGTCCGGAACTTGGTCGCTGCTGGGGGTCGAGAACGACCAGCCCATCACCTCCAAGGCGGCGCAACTGGCGAACTTTACCAACGAGGGCGGCGCGTGGGGGCGTTACCGGTTCCTAAAGAACATCATGGGGCTTTGGATGATCCAGTCCATTCGGCGGGAGCTCAACGGCGTCGAGTATGTCGAGGGCAAGGGCTCGGAGGCGACCCGCGAGGCGCTTAAGGCGCTGGTCGACTACGATCCCGCCCGCCAGTATTCGTTTACCGACCTGTCGATGGTCGCCCGCGATCATGCGCAGTACAATGTCACGGTCGACGTCAACGACGCGCGTTTCCTGAATCCGGAGTCGATGATCGGCGAAGTGCTGGCGGCGGCGGCGGAAGTCGGCAGGGCGCCGGCGAATCTCGGCGAGCTGATGCGCTGCGTCTATCAGTCGCTGGCCGAATGCTATGCCGAGGCGATCCGCAACCTGTCGGAGATCACCGGCAAGACCTACACCTCGATCAACATCGTCGGCGGCGGCTGCCAGGATCTTTACCTCAATGCGCTGACGGCCGAGGCGACCGGGCTTGAGGTCTTCGCCGGGCCGATCGAAGGTACGGCCATCGGCAACCTGATCGTGCAGATGATCGCGGCCGGCGAGTTTGCCGACCTCGCGGCGGCGCGCCAGGCGATCGTGCGCTGATTTTTCAAACCTTAAGGACCAAACATCATGGACAGCAAGCTCTATATCAATCCGCCGCTCGTCAACCGCGTTTACGACTGGAGGCGCGGCCCCCAGCCGAAGACCCGCAGGGAGCTGGACAAGTTCTTCAATTCGCCGGCGATCAACGCGGTCAAGGACCAGATCTGCGAGATGGGGCGCCGCATCTACCAGAAGGGCTATACCGACGGCAACGGCGGCAACCTCTCGGTGCGGGTTGGCGAAGATCTCGTCCTGTGCAGTCCGACCTTGTGCTGCAAGGGCTTCATGAAGCGCGAGGACATCTGCCTCGTCGACATGAACGCCGGTCAGCTCTGCGGCTACCGGCCGCGCACTTCGGAGGTGAAGGTGCACATCGCGATGATGAAGACCGCCGGCTGGAACGCCTGCGTCCATTGCCATCCGCCGCACTGCAACGCCTTCATCTTCGCGGGGCAGGTGCCGCCGAACGGCATCAACCCCGAAGCGGACATCTTCCTCGCCCAGGTGCCGCTGGCGCCGTACGGCACGCCGGGCACCGATGAGGTGGCGGCCAATGTCGCGAAGATGTCGAAGAAGTCCAATGTCGTCTTCATGGAGAACCATGGCATTGTCTGCGGGGCGCGCGACATCGAGGAGGCCGAGTGGTTTGCCGAAAACGCCGACGCCTACTGTCAGGTGCTGCTGCTGGCCGCCGGGCATGGCGCGAAGCTCCAGCAGGTCGGGCCGAAGAGCGTGAAGGACTTTCTCGCCATCCGCAAGGCGATGGGCCTGCCGCTCGATCCGCAGGCGGGGCTTTACAACGCCGACCGTTTCAACGGCTACAAGCTGAAGCGCGCGAAGAGGTAAGCCGTTATGGTGCCGAAGCGATTCCTGGGCATTTTCGCCGCGTTGGCCAGCTGCTTTGCGCTGTGGGGACTCTTGAACAACATGACGGACAATCTAGTGCCGTCGTTTCAGAAGATCTTCATGACCAGCCAGTCGACGGCAGGCTTCGTGCAGATTTCCTTTTACGGCGCCTATTCGGTCATCGCGCTCATGGCTTCGCTGCTCATTCAGAAGAAGGGCTATCGCGTCGGCGTGCTCGTGGGCCTTGGCGTCTATTGCCTCGGGGCGCTCCTCTATGTGCCCGCGGCGGTCGCGCAGAGCTTCTGGAC
The DNA here is from genome assembly GCA_045598785.1 of Kiritimatiellia bacterium. GTDB lineage: Bacteria > Verrucomicrobiota > Kiritimatiellia > RFP12 > UBA1067 > UBA1067. The sequence continues at coordinate 1,752 of JAZLMR010000053.1, read as the reverse complement.
CTTTATCGTCGGCATCTTCGTGGTGGCGGGCGGCTGCGCGGTGCTGGAGACGACCTGCAACCCGTATGTGCTGGCGTTGGGCGACGCGTCGACGGCCGTGCGGCGGCTTAATTTTGCGCAGATGTTCAATCCCGTCGGCTCGTTTGCGGGCATCTTTCTCGCGCAGCAGCTCATTCTCGCGAACTTGAATCCGGCGACGGTCGCCGAGCGGCAGGCGATGGCGCCGGAAGCGCTGGCGAAGATCGTCAACCACGAGCTCTTCTGGGTGTGCGTTCCCTACGTCGCGGTCTGCGCGATTGCGGCGGCGATCTGGTTTTTCTTCTTTTTCTCGAAGCCGACCGAGATCGACAACGTCAAGACCGAAAAGACGAATCTGCGGGAAATCTGCGGAATCCTCGCGCATTCGCCGCGGTGGTATTGCGGAGTGGTCGCGCAGGTCTTTTACGTGGGGGTGCAGATCGCCGCCTGGACCTGGACGAACGTCTACTGCCGCAAGGAGCTGGGGGTTGACGAGGCGACGGCGGCGAACTACTATCTTATCGCGTTTTCGCTCTTCATGGTCTCACGCTGGATCTGCACCTATCTGATGAAGTTCTTCGAGCCGGCGAAGATGATGGCGCTTTTCGCGCTCGGGGCGGTCGCGTCCAGCTTCGGCGTCATCTATCTTCCTTCCGACGTCGTCTTCTCGATCGGCCGGCTGCCGTTCAGCTGGAATGTCATTTCGCTCTGCGCGATGAGCGGCTTCATGTCGCTGATGTTCCCGACAATCTACGGCATTGGGCTTGGCGGCATCGACCCGAAGGCGCACAAGCTTGGCGCGGCCGGGCTCATCATGGCGATCGTGGGCGGAGCGCTGCTGACGCCCTGGATGGCTGCGATCATCGACAATCCGGGCGTCTGGGCGAATTTCGTTTCCATGTTTGACGCTACGGTCGATCCGAACCTGCACGCCTCGTCGGTTTCGCTCCGGGCGAGCTTCTTCGTGCCGGTCATCTGCTTTGCCGTCGTCGGACTTTACGCGCTCATGTTCAGCAAGCGCCGGGTCTGACACGCGGACGGTGGAGATCTTGGTGGCGGTTTCATCTCGCGAGTGACGCGGGGTGGCACTGGAAGGGCGAGCCGACTAGCGACGACCCACGGCCGACTTCCGTGAAGATTAGCCGGCGCTCTGCGCTTTCAAATCGCCTTGCCTTTCGCCGCGCGATTTTGGCGCTTCGCGCTTCCATCGCCCACGGTCGTCGCTAGTCGGTTGTCGCTCGTCGGCTCTGTCGTCGCTTGTCGCCTCCCTCACTTAGTGGCCCACGGCGCTGATTTTTGTTTGTGGCGTTGCGCCTTTTAATTGGCTTGGTTGGGCTTGGCGTTGTTTTGCTTTCCAGCGTGCGACCGATTTGGCGCGGCCGGGCTCGCTGTCAATAACGGGCCGCCGCTGAAAGCCTCGACCCGCTCCGCGTATACATATACGCGTTCGGGGTCGGTCTTTACGCGGCGGCCCCGTTCTTGTTTGCTCGCCGGCCTTGTTTCGCCAAATCGGTCGCGCTTGCAACTCTGGTCGAGTTCGTCGTCGGAGCCGGCCGTCGAGCCTCGCTGCCGCTCATCGTCCGGCTCCTCCCGGCGCTTTCATCCGCGAATGCGGGCGCGATGCGGCCTCGCCGAATACGGCGTCGCCCACCTCGCAACCCGCCTTCGCGGCGAAATCGTCGAACCGTCGCCGTCCGCTTCGCTTCGCTCGCCATCGCCATCCGCCCCCGCCTT
>JAZLMR010000052.1:0-43660 GCA_045598785.1 Kiritimatiellia bacterium | reverse complement strand
AGCCCGCGATGAGATCGTGCGGCGGCAAGCGGCGCAGCGCCTCCGCGAGCGCCTGCGCCGCCGGCGGATTGTGCGCACCGTCGACCAGCACTTTACCAATCCACTGGCAACGCCCCGGCCATACCGTCGCCGCCAGCCCCGCCCGGGCCGCCGCCAAATCCAACCGCCGCCGCGCCGCCAGCACCTTGAGCGCCGCCAATGCGGTCACCGCGTTCTCGCGGTTAAACGGCCCCGCCAGCGGAAAATCGCCCGGTACTTCCGCCGCCGTCGCCAGATCCGGCGCGTAGTAAAACGGCGCGCCCAGTTCGCGGGCCCGCGATTCGACCACTTCTCGGACCGCCGCCGCGTTCGCCCCCAGCACGATCGGCACCCCCGGCTTGACAATGCCCGCCTTCTCCGCGGCAATCTTGGCAACCGTATCGCCCAGCCAGTCGCAATGATCCAGCCCGACGCGCGTAATCACGCACAATTCCGGCGAGCAGACGTTGGTCGCATCCAGACGCCCGCCCAGCCCGCATTCCAGCACCGCCAGGTCCACGCGCTCCGCCGCATACAATCTGAACGCCACTGCCGTCAGCGCCTCGAAGAAAGTCACCTCGCCGCCCTGCGCGGCAGCGGCCGCAGACACGCGCTCGGCATGCGCGTCCAGCTGCGAATCGGCAATCGGCGCCCCGTCGAGGAAAAAGCGTTCGTTAAGCCGAACCAGATGCGGACTCGTGTAGCGGCCGACGCGCAAGCGCGCCGCCCGAAGCGCCGCGTCCAGCATGGCGACCACCGCGCCCTTGCCGTTGGTGCCGGCGACGTGCACGGCGGGGAACTGCCGCTGAGGATCCCCCAGACGGCGGCAAAGCCCGCTGATGACCGCCAATCCGGGGCGCATGCCGAAGCGCCGCCGCGCCGCCAGCTCCTCCAAATACTTCATAAGCCCAGCCACACGACCAGCACCGCCGAAAGCGCATAGCCGCCGATGATGCACCAGAGCTTGCGATCGTTGAGCAGCACCCGCTCGGGACGCCCCACGTCGCCCTGTTGCCAGGCCAGCACCATATAACGGACAATGCCGAGCGCCACGAAGACCGCGGTAACCCACAAAAACGGGAAGCGCACGCCCATCTTCGAAGTCAGCGTCCAGGCGAGATACTCGCCGACCGAAGCGACGCCCGCAATGACGATCAATGCCGAAAGCGCCGTCTGGTGGTAATGGCGCAGCACCGAGCGCGACTCGATCGCCGTCTCCATCTCGTGCTTGCGCTTGCAGAACGCAAGGAACATGGAAAGCGTGAAGGTGCAGGTCAGGAGCCACGGCGAAATGTAGGCCGCGATGATGGCGGCGCCGGCCACGGCGCGGAGCACGAAGCCGAGCGCCAGCGTGACCACGTCCAGATACGGCGCGCGCTTCAGGAAGCCGGTATACAGGCATTGCATGATGGTGTAGGCGAGCACGGTGGCGAAGGCCACGGTCCGCGACGGCAGCAGGATCACCACCAGCGCCGGATAGGCAAAGCCGACCGCGAACAGCACCAGCGCGACCCGCACCGCGGCGATGCGGTCGATAAGCCCGGCGGCGACGGGCCTAAAGCGCTTGACCGGATGCCGGCGGTCGGACTTGAAGTCAGCCACGTCATTGAGCAGGTAAAAGGCGGAGGCGATCAACGAAAAGGCGCCCGCCATCGCGACGGCCATCAGGAACGACTGCCAGCCGCGCACGATTTCGCGCTGCGAGGCGTCCGCCACCGAAAAGAACCACGCCATCATCACCACGCCGTTCTTGGTCCACTGGTCGACGCGAATCGCCCGCGCCCACAACTTCAGCTCCTCAATCATGCTCCGTACTCCAGCGAATCAGCCCCCACAGCAGCGAATGCCGCGTTGCCTTCGCATCCGATGCCGATTCGTAAAAGGTCCAGAACTTCGCCCAGTTGCGGTCGACCGCATCCACCCAGCGAATCGGAAAGAGCGCCAGACAGCGGCTGTAGGTCACGCCGTCGCGCGTCTCGCCTTCCCAGAACGGCCAGACGCGCAGATAGTCCCGGCTCCCGACATAGAACGGCCAGACGCGGGTTTCGTCGGGCAGCAATTCCACCAGCCGCCAGCCGAAGCGGGTGGCGCGGGCAGTCTCTTTCCCGTCGTAATAACGGTAGTCGATCACCTGCTCGTAAAACGGAAAGAAGCTCGTGCGGTGACGGTTCCGGAAGCGTTCGATCTCCACCAGCGGCCAAGGGTAGCGGCCGCGCCAGCCGCTCGGCGTCTCGACATAGGAGAAGAGCGGCGGCAGCACCAGCTGCTGATATTCCCGCTCGCGGTCTACCCGACCGTAGAGCGGCCAGAACATCCACGAAACGCCCGCGCCGCCGGTATCGCGGTCTTCGAAACTGGTCTTCCAGTTAATGAGCGGCCACAGCGCATACCCATGGTCGTCGGCCCGGTTGTGGCTAAAGCCGCAAATCGGCCAGCAGCCCCACGAACCGTCGTCGCGCCAGTGGAAAAAGGGAAACAGCACGGCATTGGTGGTCAGCCAGCGGTCTTCCTTTGGACGCGGCGTCCGGTAGCGCATCCACAGCGGCCACAGGGCAAATTCCAAGTCGTTCAGCGACGCGAGATGGGGATGACGCCCGTAGAGCGGAAAGAGCCCCCAGTAGGAATCCTCGCCTTCGCGACCGTTGAACCACAACGGCAGCAGGTCGAACTGATAGCCGCCGTCGGCATATTCGTGATATTGCGTAAAATACAGAAAACGCCACCAGCCGCGATGCGCCGTCCATACCGGCCAGAGGACATCCGTCCGATCGGCTTCCTGCGACCAGAACGGACGCACCGCCGAATAATCGGCCCGCTCTTCGTAGAACGGGCCGATCTGAATGGCTGCAACGAATAGGAACTCAGCGAACACGCTTGCGCACGCCCTCGAACTCGCGCTTCTCGAAATCGGACAGCTCGTCGATGCGCGACTGAACCTTGCGGACCGTCACCCGCGCGTGGCTCATGTCACCCTTGCGAACCTGCACCCGGGCGAGCGAAATGAGCATGCGGACGTCGGTCTCGTGCCCGTCCTTGGCCTTCGACAGCTGACAGGCCTTGCGGATGCACGACTCGGCCTCGTCCAGCCCGCCCTTGACCTCCATCAGAATCGAGCCCAGCGTCTCCCAGGCGACGTAAAGCTCCGGCGCCAGCTGCACCGCCTTGCGGGCATAGCGTTCGGCCTCGCCGAAATTGCGGTTGCGGCGCAGCACCTCGGCCAGGTCGTTGAGCGCCAGCACCACCGGCTGCGGCGCGTCGGCCGCCTTGCGGAGAAACGCCTCCGCGTCGGCGTTATTGCCGCGGTTGAGCGCCAGCGAGCCCATCACGTAGTTCGCCAGCGGCGCATTGCGGTTGCGACGCAGCACGTCGCGGGCATGGACTTCGGCGCCCTCCTTGTCGTCGAGCGAAATGTCGAGCCCCAGGACGAGGTCATGGGTGGCGGCAATGTCCGGCCGCGCCCGCGAAGCCTGCAGGAAGGCGTCTCGCGCCTCGCGCCGATGCTCCTCGCCCTGCTGCAGCAGGACGAAACCGCGGGTGGACATCAGGTAATAGTCATGCGGCTCGCGCGACTGCTTCTCCATGCGCGGCAGAATGTCGTCGGTCAGCTCCTGCTGAAACTTCCGCTTGGCCTTGGCGTCCTTCTCCGCGTCGATCTGCTGAATCGTCACCGCCGCCAGGAGCGACCAGGACTGCATGTCGCGCTCGTCCAGGTCGATCGCCTGCCGGATCAGCGTCTTGGCCCCGGCAAGATCGTTCTTCATCATCGCCACCATGGCGAGCTCGACCTTGGCGCGCTTGCCGTCTTCGCCCGAGCTCTCCGCCGCCCGCTGGAGATATTCCAGCGCCCGCGTGCTGTTGCCCTCAAGCAGCTCCAGCCGCATCAGGCCGATGAGCGCGTCGTGGTTGCCGGAGTCCTTCGCCAGCACCGATTCGTAGATCTTGCGCGACTGCCGCTGGTTGTTGTCGCTCGCATAGAGCGCCGCCATCATGTTCAGGAGCACCGTGCGCTGATCGGACGGCACGAAGTCGATCGCCCGGCGAATCTGCGAAAGCGCGTCGCCCGGCCGGCCCGAACGCGCCCAGGCGTGGCCGAGGCGGATGAAGATCTCGGGATTGCGGATGTAGCCGTAGTAAGTGCCGAGCCGCCAGAGGATGTAACGGCGGTTGGTGTCGTCCACCGCGGCCTTGAGCATCCGCTCGAGTTCGCGCTGCTTGGCGACGGCAGCCGAATGCTTGGAGCCCACCATCCCGACCTCATTGAAGATCGCGCAGATGTTGTCGTGGTCGATCTCGTTCAGCACCAGCTCGTACATCTTGAACGCATCGTCGGCCCGATGGCAGTCCTGCAGGTAGACGCCGCGGTTGTTGGCGACGAACCCGAGGTGCCGGCGAATCGAGAACCGGAGCCGGTCAATCGGATTCGACACCTTGCGGTCGTGATAGCTGCCCCAGCCCTTCGGCGCCTCCAGAATCGCGTCAAACGCCTTCCAGGCCGACCAATCCGGCACCTTCGACTCGTCGGCGCCGAAGAACAGGAACTCGGGAATCGGGGTGATGCCCGCCGAATACCAAAGGTCGGGGGCGCCGTAGATCGCCACCTCCTTGGCCACCGACGGATCGGAGGCGAACCAGTCCTGCACGAACGGCAGCACGCCCAGCGTCAGCGACAGGCGCAGCGACCCGTTGCGCTCGCCCCCGAGCTGCTTCTCGGTCACCAGCTCGCCCAGCCGATCGAGGTAGTCCTGGTCAAGGTCGCGCTTCAGCGAAATCACATGCAGCTCCTGGCCGCGTTCGGCCGCCTTGAGCTGCAGATGGCTGTCGAGGGTGCCGTCGGAAACGAACCACTTGCGCGAGCCGAGATCGTCCAGGATCTTCTCCGCCACCTGGTCGGCAAACTCGCCGCTGTCGCCGTCAAAGGTAAAGAGATTCCAGACGCAAGTGACCGAAACTGCAAACGCCAGCACGCCGCCGACCGTCACGCCCAGCGCCTTGGCGCTGTGGCGAAGCATGTACCAATAGGAAATCAGATAGCCGACCACCGCCGCCGCGAACGCGCTGGTCGCCACCGGCAGCACGCCGTAGGGCTCCATCAGCGAAGACGGCGACAGCGGCGTCGCCACCGCCAGGATGGCGACGAAGGTAAGCGCGCCGTGAAAGATCCACTGCACCAGGCCCGGCGCCTCGTTGTAGGCCTTGGCGCTCGAGAATATCGCAATCAGGAACGGCAGGGTCGCGAACGCGGCCACGAAGATCCAGCCCGGCGTCGTATAGTATTCCCGCAACTCCGCCGCCGTGCGCCGCAGGAAGACATCGGAGGCGATGCCAAAAACCTTGAGCGAAATTACCATCGTGACGATGCCTGCAAAAGCCAGCAGCAAAAGCGGCAGATAGGGCTTGCCGCCCTGCTTGAGGCTCAACCACGTCACTAAGGCGATGACGAACGGCAGCAACGTCAAGAACAGCGCCGAATCACAAAGGCCGAGCGCCGTCATGGCCCCCGCGGCAAGCGCATAAAGCCAGGCGAGATTCCGCCGCGCGCCGAAAAACGGAAACGCCAGCGCGAAGACCAGCAGCGCCCAGGTCCAGTCAAAAAGCCGCGGCTCCAGATGCGTCGCCGCCGACCGCACCGCCGGCGTCAGCATGAACACGCCCGTCGCCACCGTCGCCGCAATCAGCGACAGGCGGCCGCGCTCGGCGCTTACGCGCTCGTTCTCGATGCGCCAGGACACGAACCCGGCGACGAGATGAAAGAACGTCACCACCGCGATGATGCCGCAAATCGGGGCGATCAGATTGCCGGCGCCCAGCAGCTTGGCAAAGACCGCCATCAGCGGATACTCGGGATTGACGGCGACATCCAGACCGCGCCAATACACCATCAGCTGGGCGCTGTCACCGGGGAACGCATATCCCGCGAGCGAGGCGAAATAAAGGACGGCGGCAATGAACCCCAGCGCTCCGGCAACCAACCAATTCTTCTTCATGGCGTTTCTCCCCAGTATCTGCTGTTATGCTAGTTGTTGGCCCAAACTTCGGTCAGACCCGCTTCAAGGCCTGCTTGAGATCGTCGATGATGTCGTCGGGGTCTTCAAGCCCGATGGACAAACGGATGAGATCCGGCGGAATTCCGGCGGCCTTCAGCTGCGCATCCGAAAGCTGGCGGTGCGTATGCGAAGCCGGGTGCAGCACGCAGCTCCAGGCGTCAGCCACGTGCGTGACGATGCCGATGAGCTTGAGCGAATCCATGAACCGCACCGAAGCCTCGCGGCCGCCCTTGATGCCGAAGGTCATCACCCCGCACGGCGAATTGCCGTGAAACTGCTTTTTCAGCAGCGAATGGTACATGGAATCGGGCAGCCCCGCAAAATTCACCCACGCCACCTTCGGCTGCCGCTTTAGCCACTTGGCCACCTTAAGCGCCGACTCGGCGTGCCGACGGATGCGCACGTGCAGCGACTCCAGGCCCAGGTTGACGAGAAACGCATTGAACGGCGAGGGAATGGCCCCGTAGTCGCGCATCAGGTGCGCGGTGCACTTGACGATGTAGGCCTGCTTGCCGAACGCCTTGACATAGCTGAGCCCGTGATACGACGGATCCGGCTCCACCAGGCCGGGGAACTTGTCGGCATGCCGCTGCCAGTCGAAGTTGCCCGAATCCACGATGCAGCCGCCGACCTGGCTGGAATGCCCGTCCATATACTTCGTCGTCGCGTGGGTGACGATGTCGCAGCCAAACTCGAACGGTCGGCAGAGCACCGGCGTCGGGAAAGTGTTGTCGACGATCAGCGGCACGCCGTTCCGATGGGCGATCTTCGCAAACTTGGCGATGTCGAGAATCGCCCCCGAGGGATTCGCCACCGTCTCGCCGAAAACGCACTTGGTGTTCGGGCGGAAGGCCTTCTGAATCGTCTTCGCGTCGGCGTTCGGATCGACGAAGGTGTAGTCGATGCCCAGCTGGCGCAGCGACACGTTGAAGAGGTTGAAGGTCCCGCCGTAGATCTGGGCGGAGCAGACGACATGGTCGCCGGCCTTGCAGAGGTTGACGACGGCAAAGAAGTTCGCCGCTTGACCCGACGAGGTCAAGATCGCCGCAACGCCCCCCTCCAGCGCCGCGATCTTCTTCGCCACCTCGTCATTGGTGGGATTGGCAAGCCGAGTGTAGAAATAGCCGGGCGCCTTGAGGTCGAAAAGGTCGGCCATGTGCTGGGTGGTGTCGTACTTGAAGGTCGTCGTCTGGTAAATCGGCACCTGCCGCGGTTCGCCGCACTTCGGCCGATAGCCACCTTGCACGCACAAAGTATCAATCTTCATTCGAACTCGTTCCTTAATAGTTAATAGATTTCCTCTTCGATTTCCACCATCTGCAGCTCGCGCAACTGCCGCGACTGCGAGATGGCGATCACGCCGACGATTACCAGCGCAGTCGAAAGAATCACATAGCCGGCGGATATCGCCCAAGGCCGCCAGTTCCAAGGGTCGTCGCCGATCACCCGATAAGGGCGAATCCCCTGTTTGCGGAGCCTGACATAGGCGTCATTGCGGTCACGAGCGTCAATTTCGCCCTCGTGATTCACATTCGCACTGTCCTGATATAGATACCGGTACTTCAAATTAATGAAAGTATAGCATAATTTTAGCGTTGGATGCGATCACTTGAGGCAAAGCAGCACCACGCCGAAGAGAATGGCGGCCAGCGCCAGGCCCTTACGGCGCAGATTGGTCTCATGGAAAAAGCGCGCCCCGAGCACAAAGGTGATGACGACGGAAAACCGCCGGAGCAGCGAGCCCACGGAAATCGGAGTTTCCGGAATCGCCAGCCCCGTAAAGTACAGCCAGTCCGCCGCCGCCAGCAGTATGCCCACCAGCGGAATCGTCCACCGCCACTCGAAGGCCGGGCCGGCCGCCGCGCGAACGCCTTGAAGCCGCGCCGCGCCGCGCGTCAGCAGCCAGCAAACCGCATAGACCAGCACCAAGCCAAGCTGAAAATAGAACTGCACCGTCTCGACCGAGGCGGCCGCAACCTGAAAGACATATTTGTCCCACAGCGACGATAGCGCCGAGCAGACGGCGCCCGCCACCGCGCACCAGACGGCGCGGTTCCGGAGAAAGTCGATGCCTTCGTGACGGCCCGCCCATGAAAACGCCCAGTAGCCCCCGAACACCGACAGCATCCCCAACGCCTGCACCCAGCTCGGCACCTCGCCGTACAGGAAAAACGCCACCAGGAACACCAGCGCCGGCGCCGACGCGCGGATGGGCGTGGCGATGGTGATCGGCAGCGTCCGCAGCGCACAGAAGGTGAAGATCCACGAGGTGGCGACGATCACCGACTTGGCGGCGGCGAGCGCCAGGATCCGGGAATCGGCCGCCATCACCTCGCCGAGGCGCCCGGTCACGGCCAGCCCCGTCACGAACGCCAGGCCGCCGAAGGTAGTTGAGCACAGCAGCACCGGCAGCACCGCGTTGTCGCGAACGCTCGCCTTCTTGGCCAGGTCGTAGAGCGACAGGAAAAACGCACTGCAAAGAATCCAACCCGTCCAGTCCATAGGTCAGCGGAAAATCACGCGTGCACCGGCGAAGCCTCGCGGTTGTGAACCTGACTGCGGTACAACGACCAGCCGTTGTTGAGCCAGAAGGAAATCCCGCATACCCACATCGCCGGCACCAGGAGCGCGTGATTGCCGGAAATCTCCGCCACCATCACGATGGCCGTCAGCGGCGTCCGGATTGCCGCCGCCAGAAAGCCCGCCATGCCCACTAGGGCGAACGCCGCGGGATTGATGCCCCACGACGCCGGCAACAGGCGGGCAAAGCCCACGCCGACCGCCGCGCCCAGCGACCCGCCGCAGACCAGGGCCGGCGCAAAGACGCCGCCGGAACCGCCGGAACCGACTGTGAAGGAAGTTGCAATCGCCTTGGCGAAGAAAATCACCAGCAGCCCGGAGAAGACCAGCGACTGACTGGAAAGCACTTCCCGAATCGTCGCATAGCTGGTGCCCAGCACCGACGGCACCGCCACGCCGATTCCGCCGGCCACCAGACCGCCCAGCGCGACCTTGACCCACCCGGGCAAACGCAAATCGGCAAAGGCCTTCTCCACCGTCAGATAAATGCGGATGTAAAACCGCACGCCAAAAGTCACGATCAGCGCCAGCACAAAATACGGCAAAAGCCGCAGCCCGTTCTGATAGGCGATCGCCTGCGGCATCGGGAAGAGCGCCCCCCAGCCGAAGAAATAGGCGAAGATCGTATAGGCGACCGTCGATGCCGCAAAGCACGGCAAGATGCAGTCATACTCAATGTCGCTGGACGAATAGAGCACCTCGAAGCCAAAGATGGCGCCCGCGAGCGGTGCCTGGAACAGCGCGGCGATGCCGGCGGAAATGCCCGCCGTCATCAGAATGCGCCGCGCCCGCCGCGAAAGCCCGAACCACGAGGCCACCACGCTACCGCACGCCGCGCCCAGGAGCGTCACCGGCCCTTCGTAGCCGGCGCTGCCGCCCGATGCGACCGTCAGCACCGACGCCACCGACTTGACCGGCAGCACCGCCGGCGGCACATAGCCGTGACGACGGTGGTAGGCCAGAATGGCGCTGTCCGTTCCCCGCGCGTGCTCCAGCGAGTCAAAGCGCTGGATCAGCAGATAGCCGGCCAGGGCGCCGACCGCAGGCAAAACGAAAAACACCGGCAGCCCGCCCCAGGTCATAGCGCGGTCAAAAACCCATTCCGCTCCCAAGTCGATAAGATAACGAAACGCCACCACCACCAGCCCGACAAAGACGCCGACCAGCACCGCCTGCCCGAAATACTTGCCCGTCTGAAAAGAGAGGCCCTTCCCAGCCAGGAAGAACCTCAGCGAAGTGATGGAAAGCCGGCGAAACATCAATCCAGCACGTCCGTGACCATGGCGCGCGCGACCTTCTTCGCGACGGATTCGCCGGCCAGCGCCTGCAGCACTACGAGCGCAAACACCAGCGCCGAACCCGGCGCCTGCCCGGTAATCACATTGCCGTCCGCCACCACCGGCGCCGGCGTCCAGGAGCGGTCAAGCTCCATCTGGCAGGTCGGATAGCAGGTGAGGTGCAGCCCGGGATCCACCGCCTCCGCCGCCACCAGCACCGTCGGCGCCGCGCAAATCGCCGCCAGCAGCTTGCGCTCCGCATTCTGCCGACGGAGCCGCTCGGCCAGCGCCGCCGACTCCTTGAGCAGCCGCGTACCCTCGCCGCCGCCGGGAAGCACCAGCGCGTCAAAGGGCTCGTCCTTCACCTCGTCGAAAAGCCGATCGGCTTCGACCGTCATTCCCCCCGCGCTGACAACCGAACGGGCGGGATGCATGGACGCGGTGACGACCTCAACGCCACCGCGCCGCAGCACGTCGACAATACTGACCGCTTCGAGGTCCTCGAAGCCGTTTGCCAGCGGGATCAGGACTCTGGCCATGGGGATTTACCTTCAGATGAGGTTCTTGGCTTCGTTGCACTTGAGCTCCCGGCCCAGGATTTCCTTGCCGTTGAGCGCCGCGACCGCCTTCTCGGCTTCCGCGCGGTTCGGCATCTGCACGAAGCCGTAGCCCTTGGACTTGCCATTGTAGCGGTTGCTGATGAGTCGCGCCGAATTGACCGTGCCGAACGCCTCGAACTCCTTGCGCAGCTGATCCTCGGTCAGGTCGTAGCTGAGGTTGCCGACGTAGATCTCCACCGAACCGTCGGCCGGCGCCGGATGGGGCTTGCGCTTCTCGAACGGCTTGTCGTCGCTCTTCGCCGAGCGCTTCTCGGACGGCTTCCTGCACGACTTCTTGCCGCACGGGCAGCAGAGCTTGCACAAGAGGCACATCACGATCATGCCCGCCACGAACGCCGCGACGGCGAGCGTGATGGCAGCACACTGGGTCTGCCCCTCAAACAGGGCGATTGCATTGGTGATACAGTTCATTTTCCTTTTTCTCCTCTCCTGGTTTGCTTTTTTGATCAGCTCTGCCGATAATCGCCGAGCGACTTCATCCGACTCGGATGGCGGAGCTTGCGCAGCGCCTTCGCCTCGATCTGACGAATGCGTTCGCGGGTTACGTTAAAGAGCCGCCCGACTTCCTCCAGGGTACGGCTGTACCCGTCGGAAAGCCCGAAGCGGAAGTCCACGACCTGACGCTCGCGATCGGTGAGGGTGTTGAGAATGTCCCTCAGCCGCTCCTTGAGCAGATGCCCTTCGGTCACCTCAAAAGGATTCTCGCTCGTAAGGTCGGGAATGAAATCGCCGTAGTGCGCGTCGTCGTTGTCGCCGACTTTCGACTGCAGCGAGATCGGTTGCTGGGCCATGCGCCGAACCGCCCGAACCTGATCGACGGGCATGTCCATTTCCTGCGACAGCTCCTGTTCGCTCGGCTCCCGGCCGAGTTTCTGGATTAGCCGCTTCTGCACGCGCATGAGCTTGTTGATGGTCTCGATCATGTGCACCGGGATGCGGATCGTCCGCGCCTGGTCGGCAATCGCACGCGTCGCCGCCTGACGGATCCACCACGTGGCATAGGTCGAGAACTTGTAGCCGCGCTGGTATTCGAACTTCTCGACCGCCTTCATGAGGCCAGTATTGCCTTCCTGTATGAGGTCGAGGAACGAAAGCCCGCGGTTCATGTACTTCTTGACGATCGAGATGACGAGCCGGAGATTCGCCTCGACCATCTTCGTGCGGGCGACCTGCCCGGCTTTGAGCACGCGGCGCAATTCGGCGAAGGTGGCGACGAATTCCTCGCCCGGCATGCCGAAGAGCGCCTCGAGCTTGCCCATCCGTTCCCGGACGAGCTTGAGATCGTGATCGCGCTTCTTGGATTGGCGCTGCGTCAGGAGCTGCGCCTGCTTCGCCACCAGCGAACGGTAGGGCAGGTATATACGCTCGTCCGCATCGGCGCAGAGCGTCTCCAGCACCTTCTGCTTGAAGCTCAGGTCGTCGAAGCACTTGCGCAGCGCCGCCCGCGCGTTGGCCAGCCCCTTTTCGGCGCCACGCACCGCCGCGGGCTTCGCCGAACGGCTGGCAATAACCGTCATGTACTTCTCGCTCGCCTCGCGCAGGCGCTTGTCGACATCCTTGATCTCCTTGCGGAACTTCGGGATAAGCTCCATGTAGGCGTCGCGGTTGTCGTCAAACTTGTCGGTGACGATGCGGTCAAAGCGCTCGCACTGGCCTTCCAGCTTGTCCAGCAGCCCCGCGTACATCGGCGGCGCAAACAGGAAGCGGTTGAACATGTCGCGCGTCTTCGACTCGGCGTCTTCGATGATCGTGCAAATCTCCACTTCCTCCTCGCGCTTCAGGAGCTGCACCTGCCCCATCTGGTGGAGGTACATGCGGATCGGGTCTTCGATCATCTCCGCCTTCTGCGCCTTGGGATCGACCGTCTTCGCGTTCTTCGCATCGAGGTACTTCTTGACGTCCTCCTCGCGAATCACCTGCACGCCCAGGGCTTCCAGGATCTTAAGATACTTGTCGGACTGAATCGCATCGACGATCGTCGCCGGCAGAATCTGATTAAGTTCCTCGTAGGTAATGTAGCCGCCGTTCGCCTCGCTACGCCGCTTCACATCCTGAATGACGTCATTAAGCTCGGTTTCGCGGAGGATGGACATCCCCTCCATCGACGGGAGCACGATATCGGCGTCCCCCGCATCCAGGTCCTCGCCGGTCTCGGCCGTCACCGGCAGCAACGCCGGCGGCTCTTCGGCATTATCATCACGGCCCTTGGATTCCGCCCGCTCCACTTCCGCCGCCAGCGACTCGGTGTCCAGCGCCGCGGCTTCGGCTTCCGCGTCTTCAGACGGCGGCAGATCGTCATCCGAATCGCCGTCAGCCGATTCCACCTTCGTCTCCAGCTTCTTGGCCTTCTTCGCCTTAGTCGCCTTCCGCTTGGGCTTCCCTGCCGTTGCCTCCGACGGAACTTTCGACGACTTCTTTACTTTTGCCATAGTCTCTCCAGTATACAATCCACCCACTTGCACCTTGTCAAGTGTTCTGAAAATTATATCATATTTCAGCGCGAACGGCGGAAATTTGTTTAATTCCCGTAATTGCCATGACCAAGCGGTCAATTCCCAGGGCAATCCCGGCCGCGCAGCCGATTTGCGGCAACTTCGTCAGGAACTCCCGATCAATGGGATAATCGGCCTCGCCCAGCACCTGACGCTCCGCCCGCGCCGCCTCAAACCGCCGCGTCTGCTCCGCCGCATCGCAAAGTTCCGTAAAGCAATTCGCGAGCTCCATGCCGTCCCAGTAGAATTCCCAGCGCTCGGCGTAGACAGAGCCTGACGCCGGCTGCCGGGCGCCTGATGCGCTGGAATTTTCAGATAGCCTCGCCAACGAGGCGGCTTGAGGCGGATAGTCCCGGAGCAGGACCCCGCCGCCAATGGCCTTGATCGCCGGCTCGATCTTCGTCGCCATGTCGAAATCAAACCGATCCTGATCCCAGTCCGCCCACGGATCCCAGCCGGCGTATTGCCGGTAGGCCTCGCGCACTGTCAGCGTCCTGAACTCGCCGGATCCCATGTCCGCCGGCATCACCGCCGTCAGCAATTCGTGCAAGTCCCGCGCGATGTCCGCATAGTCGGCACCGCGACGATACCATTCGAGCATCGTAAACTCGGGATTGTGCCGCGAGCCGCGCTCGCCGTCGCGAAAGCACGGCCCGAGCTGATAGATGCGGTCCAATCCCGCCGCCAGCAGCTTCTTCATCTGCAGCTCCGGCGAAGCCCGCAGAAAGCCGCCGCCCGTCACCGCCGGGCAGTCGATATGCGGCTCCGGCGCCGGCGCGGGAATGCGCACCGCCGTCTCGACCTCGACAAAATCCCGCTCGTCGAAAAACCGCCGGATGGAGCTGACAATCCGCGCGCGCACCTTCAGAATTTCAATGTCCATAAAATGCAAATTACAGGTCAGACCTCTTTTCCATATTTTATGGACAACATCAAGTCAAGGGTCCTGATCGCCAAAACCCTAGACATACCGTTCAAGATGCCTCGTGAGCAACTTCTCCAGCCGCGTCTCGAGCCACGGCGTCACCTTCCAGTAGTCCCGCAGCGCCAGATACTCGCCAATCGGCCCCGGCTGGCCCGGCTTGACTCCGTATTCGCACTTGAGCATGATGTTCCGCGCCGTCGCCTCGCTGGAGACGAACTCAATTACCTGCACCTTAAAGCCCAAGATCCGCAGAATCATCGCCCGGAACGAGTCCGTCAGAATATCGCACAACCGCTCCCGCAGAATCGACTGCCGCATCAGCCCGTCGAACGTCCCCTGGCCGGGCGCGGCTCCCGAGCGCGCCGCACCGATCACCTTCTGCAACTCGTGCTGGCAACAGGGTGCGCTCAAAATATATCTCGCCTTCCACTCGACGCCCTTCGCCAGCGCCTCATCCGTCGCCGTATCGCAGGCATGCAGGCTGACGACCATGTCCACGCCGGCATCCGGAGCCGAGAATCCCTTCGAGATGTCCTCCAGCGAACAATCGCCCAATTCCGCCTGCAGAAAGACCACCTTGTCCGCCAAGTCGAGCTGAGCGGCCATCTTCCGAGCCGCGGCAATCACATCCTCGCGCCGGTCCACGCCGACGACCCGCACCTGCCGGCAGCCCAGGACCTCCGTCAGATAATAGTAAAGCGAAATCGTCAGATACGCCTTGCCGCAACCGCAGTCGACGACGGTAAAAGGATGGAGGTTGGAGGTTGAAGATTGAACAGTGGAATCTGAAGACTCCATTGTCTGACCTCCGACCTCTGACCGCTGACCTTTTCCAACCGTCTCCCCCACGACCTTCAGAAACTCGTTGACCTGATCGTACTTGCCGCGCATCGACGCCCGAATCCTGCCCTCGCCGTCGGCAATGCCGATCGTGCGCAGCAGCGCGGCCGACTCGAACTGGTTGAGCGGCACCTTCTTGACCCGATCGTGCGGCTGCACCGTCACCACCCGGTTCATCTCCGCCGAACGCGTCGCGAGCACATGCCCCTTCTTCGTCACCCGCACGTGCAAATCGCCGCCGGCCGTCATCAGGTGCAGGTCGCGGGCACCCTTCTGGGCGATGATCTCCTCCAGCCCCTCCGCCGCCGCGTTCACCGTCAAGTTCTTGACCTGCACCTGCCCATCGTCCGTCATCTCGGCCTGAAACTTCTTCTCGCCGCCAATTTCCACCGGGCGCATCGCAATCTTGAACTGCTTGCCATTGCGCCGCACGGTCTGCACCAGCTTCATGAAGCCCTCGCCCAAGACGCGCGAACGAATCTCTTCCTGCAGCTTCGGTTCCAATTCAAATCTTTCCATAGGCCGAATTATACCACAATTGCGATTTTGGTATAATGTGCCCATGCTTGTTTCCGTTCTTCTGATTTGCGCACTAAGCCTCGCCGACACCAAGACCATCGCCGTCCAGATCGCCTTGGACCGCCGCGGCTTCTCGGTCAACACGATTGACGGCCAATGGGGCCGCAAGTCCCAGTCGGCGCTGGCCGCCTACTGCCGCCGCGAAAACCTGCCGCTGCCAGCGACGCCCGACGAAGCCTACGACCGGCTGTTCGGCGACGAGCCGCCGCCCTTCGGCGAAGACACGGTCACCGAAGCGGAAATCGCCGCGCTCGTGAAAATCCCGTCGGCGCCGGCGGACAAGGCCGAGCTCCCGCATTTAGGCTACGAGAGCATTCGCGAGATGTACGCCGAGCGCGGGCATGTCAGCGAGCGCACGCTCGAACGGCTCAATCCCGGGCTGAACTGGCGCCAGATCACCGCCGGCACCGTCATTACGCTGCCCGACTTGCCCGCGGCCGCCGCCGACCTGGCCGCCACCAAATTCGCCTATCCGCCCACCCCCAAGCCGCACGAGGCGACGCTGATCCGAATATCGCTGTCGCGCTTTGAAATCGCCGCCTACAACGCCTCGGGGCGTTTGCTGACGCTCATGCCCTGTTCGATCGCCAAGGACAAGGCCAAGATTCCCCAGGGCGAGCTCAAGGTCGTGACCTTGATTCCGAATCCCAACTACACCTATACGCCCGACTTCGTCCCCAAGGGCAAGAAAGTCGCGCGTCACATCTTGCCCGCAGGGCCCAACAACCCGGTGGGCATCGCCTGGATCGGGCTCAACCTGCCCGGATTCGGCATTCACGGCACGCCCACGCCCGAGACCATCGGGCGAGCCGAATCCCACGGCTGCTTCCGGCTGGCCAACTGGAATGCCGCCCGGCTCTTCGCGATCACGCGCATCGGCACCCGGGTCGTGGTCGAGCCCTGATCAGGCCTCCGGCTGCCGAACCCCGACAATGCCCCGGGAAAGCCCCGTGCGCACCAGCGCATAGCGCCGGGCGCCGTCCGGATAACACAGGATCGCCCCGCCGTCCAGGAACCGCACCCAGTTTTCGCGGGAGAATTCCTCCACCGCCCCGCGCGCATAAAGAAACGCGGCGACATAAAGGTCGTGCGTCGCCACCACCATCAGCTTCCGCGTATGTCGCGCGGTCAGCCACTGTTCGCAGGCGTCCGTAGCCGCGTAAAGCTCCTTAAAGCCGCGCTGGCGGCCGGTGGCGAAATACTCGAAGCAGGCGTTGAAGAAATTCTCGGGCTTGAAGACTTCGAGCACTTCCGCCGGATCCTCGTAATAAAACGAACCGTTGCCCAGCAAGTCGTCAGTCGGAATCGTCGGCGACGCGATTCCCATCCCCGCGGCGATGCACTCCGCCGTCATCCGCGTACGCATCAGGGGGCTGGCGTAAAACTGCACGTCGTCCCGGAATTCCGCGAGCAGTCTACCGAGTTCGGTCGCCGTGCGCACGCCTTCCGGCGTCAACTTGAGCGCGTCGCCGAACGAAGGATCATTCGGATCCATCTTCGGCCGCTCGGCATGCCGCACCTGGATGATCGCCCGCGCGCCCCGACGAAGTTCCGCCTTAAAGTCCTCCAATGTGATTTCCGTCATATCCTCAATTTCCCCGCGGCAAACGCCGAGCGGACCATCCACCTCCAAGCAATCAGCCGCCATTCGACCTAAGCGCCTTCGGGCTTAAAGGTTTCAGGGATAGTCCGCCGGCAAAGTCAAAATCTCACAACCGTCATCGGTGATCGCCACCGTGTGCTCGAAATGCGCCGAGAGCGACCGATCGCGCGTCACCACCGTCCAGTCGTTCTCCAGCACCTCCGTCTGCTCGCCCCGCTTGGTCATCGCAATCATCGGCTCGATGGCGATGGTCATGCCGGGCTTCAAGACCAGTTTCGTCCCCGGCTTGCCGAAGTTCGGAACCTCGGGATCCTCATGAATGTCGCGCCCGACACCGTGCCCGATCCAGTCCCGCACCACCCCGAAGCCCTCGGCCTCGGCGACCTGCTGAATCGCATAGCCGACATCGCCGAGATGGACCCCCGGCCCGCACGCGGCAATGCCCGCCTTGAGGCAACGCCTCGTCGTCTCGACGAGCCTGATGACCTCCGGATCGGTAACGCCCAGGGCCACCGTCCGCGAAGTGTCGCCGTTGAAGCCATTCTTGAAAACGCCGACATCGGTCTTCACGAGGTCGCCCGGCATGATGACGCGGTGCCGGCTCGGAATGCCGTGAATCACCTCGTCGTTCAGCGAAACGCACAAATGCCCCGGAAAGCCTTCGTAGCCGTAAAAGCTCGCCTTGACCGAGTGCTTGCGGCAATACTCGACGACCAGATCGTCAATCTCGCCGGTAGTGACTCCCGGCGCGACGGCGGCGGCGCAGATATCGCGGATTTCCGCGCTCATCCGACACGCCTCACGCATCCGGCCGATTTCCGCCCTGGACTTGATGTCGACTTTCAACTGCAGACCTTCGCTCGAACCGACAGCCCTTACATCGCCGCCTTGAAGGCCGCGGCGTTCTTCTCCGGGCCCTGGTCGCCGTCAATCCTGCGCAGCAGTCCCTTCGCCTCATAGAACTTGATCAGCGGCTCGGTCTCGCGATGATAGACGACGAGCCGGTCCTTGACCGTATCGGGATTGTCGTCCTTGCGGATGACCAGCTTTTCGCCGCAGACGTCGCAGACGCCCTCGACCTTCGGCGGCAGCGCCTTCACGTGATAGCCCGCCTTGCACTTGGGGCAGGTGCGGCGCCCGGCGATGCGGTCGGCGATGATCGCGTCGGGGACGTCCACCAGCACCACCGACTTGATCGGCGCCCCGGTCTGCTCCAGAATCTCCGCCTGCGCAACATTGCGCGGGAAGCCGTCGAGCAACATCGTCACCTCGCCCTGCGTCTCGGCGATCACGTCCTTGATCATCTGCGCGATCAGCGCATCGGGGACGAGATTGCCCTTTTCCATATAGCCCTTGGCCTCGACCCCGGCGGGCGTGCCCTTCGCCACCGCGCCGCGGAGCAGATCCCCCGAGCTCACATGCTTCAAATTGTCATTTTCCGAAGCGAGCCGGCTCGCAATCGTACCCTTCCCCGAACCCGGGGCACCCAGCAAAATAACGATATTCATAATGCGGGGTATTATATCGCACTCATGGCCAAAAGACAATACGGCCAAGGCCATTTTGCAAGGTCGCGCTGTCGGCCCCGATTTTCAACGGGGAGAAAAGTCACTTCTTCGCGATGCGGGCGATGATCTTCGAGGCGCCGAGATTCTTAAGCCCGAAGAAGAGGAGTATCTTGCCGATGAGGTGCCGCGATTCCGCCTTCACCTCCTTGATCACATACCCTTCCTTGGCGCAAAGCTGCTCAAAATCGCGCAAGGTCACGCAGTGGATGTTCGGCGTATCGTACCACTCGAACGGCAGCTGCTTGGAGACCGGAAGCCGCCCCGTGAACGCCAGCGTCAGCCGAATGCGGTAGGCCGCGAAATTCGGGAAGGTGACGATTGCCTCGTCGGCGATCCGAAGCGCCTCGCTCAACAGCCCGCGCGGATTCTTCACCTCCTGCAGGGTGTCGGAGATGATCGCCGTGTCGTAATGCCGGTCGGGGAAGCTCTCAAGCCCGTCGTCGGCATCGTCCCAGAACATGTCGTGGCCGTCGGCAAGCGCCTCCTCGATCTGCTCGACATCGATGTCGATGCCGTCGCCAGTCACCTGCTTCTTCTCGCGCAGGACATTCAGCAGCGTTCCGTCGCCGCAGCCGATGTCGACGACATGCGCCTTCGCCTTCACCATGTCCAGCACGCTCCGGTGATGGCGCACCTGCCAGTCCATCACCTTCGGCGTACGCGGTTTGAGGAACCCGCCGACCAGTTTCGAAAGGTCATCGATGTCGGTGAGGAACGAGTCGTGCCCGGTGCCGCTTTCAAGATGACAGTAGGAGACCGACTTGTGCGCCTTCAGCAGCGCCGACTCGATCTCCTTCGACTGCCACCAGGGGAAGAGAATGTCGCCGCGGTAGGAGACGACGAGCACCTTGGCCTGCACCCGCGCAAACGCCGCCTCCAGCGAGCCATAGCGGTCGCAGGGGTCGTAGAGATCCATCGACCGGGTAATGTGCAGATAGCTGTTGGCGTCAAAGCGACGGAGAAACTTCATCGCCTGATAGTCAAGATAGCTCTCGATCTGGAAATAGGTCTTGAACAGCCGGTCGCGCTCCGCTCGCTCCGTCGCCGGCGCCGCCACGAAATTCGCCTGCAAGCCGCGCTGGAACTTCTTCTGCAAGAGCTCGCGCGAAAGGTAGGTGATGTGCGCCAGCTGCCGCGCGGACGCGAGCCCCGCCCGCGGCCCCTGCCCGCACGCCGGCGCGGCTTCATCGTAGTAGTCGCCGCCCTGCCAGTTCGGGTCGTCCGTAATCGAATTGCGGCTCATCACGCTGAACGCGATCGCCTGCGTGTTCAGCGCCGCGCTCGTCGCAATGAGGCAGACCTTCTCCATCTCGTCGGGATAGCGCGTCATCCAGTTGACGACCTGCAGCCCGCCGTAACTGCCGCCGATCAGCGCCGCCAGCTTCTTCACCCCGAGCTGCCTGAGAAACATCCGAAAGACGTCGACCGCATCGTCAAAGGTATATTGCGGGAACTGCGACCCGTAGGGCCTGCCCGTATCGGGATTGATGGACATGGGGCCCGTCGTGCCGCTGCAACCGCCGAGCACATTGGCGCAAATGACATGGAAGCGGTTCGTGTCAATGGCGCGGCCGGGGCCGACCATCTGCTCCCACCAGCCGCTCGGCTTCTCCTCGCCCGGCCGAATGCCAGCAACATGCGCGTCTCCCGTGAGCGCATGGCAAATGTAAATCGCGTTCGTCGCCGTCAGCGGCGCACCGCATTCCTCATAGGCGACCTCTACCTCCTTGAGAACGCCGCCCGCCAGCTTCAGCCCGCCTTCCGGCAGCTCCAGCCGCAGCTTCTTCAGCTCAACTATTCCAACGCCTTCCATTAACTTGACATTATACCATAATTAAAAATCGCCCACCGCCAGGCCCACGTCTTCCGTGAGAATCTTCGGGCGGCACTCGGTGCCCCGGACCTTGACCCGGACATTCTCGAAGACCACGCCGTCGGCGTGACGGACATAAAAGCCGTATGCCGGCAGCATCCGTGCGTCAAACATGTTCGACTCCGGATAGGCATTGACCTTCTCGGGGACGGGCTTGCCGACTTCCGCCTTCCCCGCCTCGCCGGCCCCCGGCACCTCGATGTCGACGTTCTTGAGCTGGATGTCCTTCAGCCGCAGGCCGGGCACGCCGGTAATCGACGATGCCGTCCAGCTGGTGGCGCGGCAGCGGTAATTTTCGATTGTCACATTCTGCAACTTGGCATGATGCCCAAACGGCAACTTAATGTCCACCGGCTCCTGCGGATCGCCCCAAACTCGGGCGCGCCGCAGCCCGCCGCGGATGAAGATGGGCGTCGCCGCGCACTCGATGGCGACATTGCGGATCGTAACCTGCTCCAGCCAGCCGCCGTCCACGCATTCGACGGCGATGCCGCTCAACGGCGACGGCTCCCAGCCCGAACCCGGCCAGGTGTTGACCCGATAGGTGGAAATCACGCCACGCCCGGTCTTGGGGTCGCACCACTCGCGCGGACTCGCCCCGCCGGTAACATTCTCAACCAGGATGTTCCGGAAGCCGCCGTGCGAACCGGTGCCCAGCTTGATCGTGCTGCAAGTCGAGCGCACCTTGCAATTGCGCACGATCACGTTCTCGACGATGAAGTCGGCGTTGTCGCTCTTGAAGACGATGCCGTCGTCGTCGCTGTCAAAGTCGCAATCCTCCACCAGCACGTTCTTCGCGTCGATGTCGATGCCGTCGTTGTTGGCGTTGGCATGGCTGTCGACCGTAATCCGCCTTACGGTCACGCCGTCGCATTCCTTCAAGTAGCAGGTCCAGCGCGCCAAGTCGACGAGCTTGATCCCCTCGATGCGAATATTCTTCGATCGATACAGCAGGAGTCCCTGGGGCCGCCCCAGCCGCACCCCGTGCGGAAACGCCTTGCCGTTGCCGAAGATCGTGCCCTTGCCGACAATGGCAATGTCGTGCTGCCCTTCGGCGACAATCAGCCCCTGCCAGGGTTCGCGCAGTTCCGCGAACTCGATTTGCACGTCGGGGTAGTCGGCCGGATTGGCCGAGCCCTCCAGCACCGCGCCCTCCGCGAGCTCCAGCGTGACCCCGCTTTTAAGATACAAGGTGCCGACCTGATGCCGCCCCGCCGGTACCGTCACCGTGCCGCCGCCGACCGCCGAAGTCCGGTCGACAAGCGCCTGCCACTTCGCCGTCTCCAGTTCGCCGAACGCCAATCCCGCCGTCAATGACAATCCCAACGCCAGTCCTGCCGTCACTTTCATTTTTTCAACCTTTCGATTTCCTTTGCCAACGCAATGCGCCGCGCCTCCAGGGCGACCGGCGACGACGAAAACGAATCGAGCCCCGCGGCGACTTCCGGCGGCACCGTCAAGAGCGGATGCGTCGGCGCGAGCGCCCGCAGCTGCGCCAGATACTCGTAGTCCTCCAGCCCGTCGCGCAGCATTTCGCCGCGGATCGACCCGACCGGCGGCTCGTCCACGAAGCCTTCGCCCGCCGCGTAGACCGCTTCGGGCGGGTAGAAGAAGAGCCCGTCGCCGTTGCCGCGCTCCGGCTTGTCGTAAGTCCGCTCATAGGGATTGCGCAAGCCGCCCTGGCCGTCCGACCAGTTGATCGCGTCCCAGACCAGCACCCCCCGGACCCCGCGCATCCAGCACTGCCAGAGCCAAACGCGCAGCTCGACGGACGGATGCTCGATGAAGAGCGTCGCGTAGGGCGCGTGCGGATACATGCAGACATACGCCCAGCAGTTGGAAGTCGACGGCGTGAAGTCCTTCATGATCGGACACCACAGGTCGACCACCGGCTCCAGCTCCGGCTTGACCGGCGAAGTCAGCAGCGTCGGAAGCTGCGGCGCATGGCGCTTGGCCCGGGCGAGCCCCGAGCGCACATAATCGAGATCCTTCGGCTGGGGCTCGTCAAAGGCGTAGACGAGCGCCTTTTCCGCCCAGCCTTTTTCCACCAAATGCCGGTTGATCTCCCCCAGATAGGCTTGCAGTCGCGCCTCGTCCATCGCCTCCGCCCGTCGCCCTTCCAGCGCCACCGTACCGAGTTTGAGCTCCGAATGCAGCCGGAAGGACGTGAAGCCCGGCCACCGCGCGAACGCCCGCTCCATTTCCGCGTCCCAGGCCGACCAGTCGAACTGCGGCCGGCCGTCGATCCATTCGCAACGCCAGCTATGCGCCAATTCGGCAGGATAATACGGCGTTAGGTGATAGGCCGCCATCGCGTCAAAATAAAGATCTACCAGCCGACGCAAATCCGTCGTCTGCCCGCGATGCAGCTTCAGGACCTGCGAGCGCTGGCGAAACGGCCCGAGCGCCGTCCGACAAGCGAGCGCATCCGGCAATTCGAAGCCGAAGACCGCCACCTCGAACGGTACGCGACAGTCGACGTCGCCCGCCGCCGTCACTCGCAGCTCGCCGCGGTAGATGCCTTTCTTCGTGCCCTTCGGCGTCCGCACCCGCACCCAGAACGGCTGCTGCTCGCCGGCCGCGATCGCCACGCCCTCGGGCCGTTGCGGCGGCAAGGGATCGGGATAGCGCCCGCGCACCTGGCCGCGCTCCACCAGCTCCGTCACCTCGACATAGCGCTCGCGAAGCACTTCGACCGCCGACGCCGGCAATTCGTCGCCGGCCGCGGAACGGAGCGCCCCCGCCGTCACCCGAACGCCCGCCAGCGCCGTCGGCGCCGTCACCACCAGTTGCACCGCTTCCGCTTCATTCGCCGCCAGCGCCAGCCGCACCGCCTTGGCCGTCTCCGCGGGCAACGCCCGCCGCCGCGGAATCTTCCAGCCGCTCGACGCCGTCCACAGCTGCAGCCGCGCATCCGCCATCGGCAACCGCCGCCCGTAGTCCTCGCGCAAATATTCGTGCGCCGTAACCGCCGGCGTCGCCCCCCCGACGGCGGTCGCGCCGATCGCATTGGCCGGCGCCCCCGTCGCCACGGCCATAAACACATACCGATTCAACTGCAGCGCAGCCTCCGCCGAGGCCGAAAACCGCACATAGATCTCCTCAGCCGGGAACAGCTCGCTCGGCAACTCGCGAAAGCCGAAGGTCTGACCGTCGGCCAGGACCGCCAAAGTCATCCAGTTCCGACCGTTCCTGGACACCGCCACCGCCAAACCCTTTTTCCAGAAATGCAGAAAGCCGACCTGCAGCTTTGCCGACTGCCAGCTGCGCCCTGCAAGCCGATGCCGGAATACGAGTTCCCCCGCACCATTAAAGACCCAGCGGTCGTCCTTGAACTGCACGCCCGCAGTGCGAAAGAGGGCGCGATGATAATTGCCGCTGGCCCCGCCGAGCAGCACATCGCACCCGTAGTCGTTGCCGACCAGCGTTTCGCCGACCCCGAGCGCGCCGCCTTCAAACGGCGCATCCCGCACTTCGACCCGCTCCAGCCGCCGATCCGTCACCGTCACCGCCCCGGCGACTTCATAAAGCCCGAAGGTCGGCACCAGCGACAGTTCGGGATTGCCAGGCGGATTGTAAGCGAGAAAATCAATCGGCGATTCGTCCGCCTTAAGTCGGCCGTCAAAGGCGAACGCGCCCTTCAAGCCGCAAGTCAAGATCGTGCCGGTCGCGCCGGGCGACTTCCGCGCCGTCGCCGAAATCCGATAGGCGATGCCTGACCGCAGCCGCTCGGCCTCGCCCTGCCAAAGCTCGGTTTCCGTCTTGCCACCAGTTCCCTGAAGCAAGATTTCCGCCGCCGCCAGCAGCCAGCCGAGCCCGCCCGTCATTTCGACTCCAGCGCGAACCGACAGGTCTCGCCGGCCGTAAGCTGCAAGACCAGCTTGCCGTCCGTCACCGTCTCCGGCAAGTTGCTCTTCAAGTTCGTCACCTTCGCCGGGAACGGCAGCTGGAATTCAAAGCGCCCGTTCTTCAGCGCATGCAGGGCGATGAAGTTGCCGTTCATGTCGACTTGCGCCGCGTTGGGCTCGATCGGCACATAACCGCCCGCCGCCCGCGCCCGCCGATTGAACTCCGCCGCCGAGAGCCCCAGCTCGGGATACGGCTTTTCCGGCAACAGCTCCGCCCCGCGCACCTCGCCCGCCCCGGAAAGAAAGGCCAGCTTAAGCCCGCGCGAACCGAGCGCCGCCAACAGCTGCTGCCGCGCCTCGTCGATGACCCGCAGATGCGCGAACACCGCCAGCCGGTAATCGTTCAGGAGCTCCGGCTGCCGCAGGATGTCCTCCAGCAGGTAGATGTCGAACGGCACCCCCGAAGCCTCCAAAAGCGGCATCTGGTCGAAATACCCCCGCTCGACATGCTGTTCGTTGAATTTCTCCGCTTCCGGCCAGCCCCAGACGCCCGCCTCGTCGGCAATGACCGCCACCGACGGTTTCCACGCCTTAAACGGCAGCTGCTGCACCCGCTGCCACAGCCGATACTCGTCGCCGATGTCCGCCGAAATCGTCGGCGTCGAAAAGGCGCCGCCGGCCTTTTCATAGAACCAGTTGCCCATGCGATTGGCGAGCATGACCCCCGAGAGCTTGCGGAACATCGTCTGCCACTGCGTGAAGTCCGCGCCCACGCCGCCGCCGGGAATGGCGGCCGGCCCCTTGCGGAAGGTCTCGATGATTTCGTAGTTGCGCAGATCGAGCTCGTCCCAGAACATCTTGCCGTGCAGGTGCATCGACGCAAACGGCGGATGGCTGGCACCGATCACCGCCGGCGCCCGGTGCTCGTACCACGGCTGGGCGACGATGACGTCCATCCACTTCGACCGCAGGAACGAGCCGAGATCCCAACTGGACGCCGGCCGGCCCCGAAGCGGCGACTCCCACCACATCACCGCGATCGACTCTTTGCCGAGCGCTTCCTTGAAGACCCGCGCGAACTCCTCCTGCGCGCGAAAGCCGAGCTGCCGCACGAAGAACTCGTAATTGTAGGAAGCATGGCCCGGCTCCTGGCAGTAAATCGCATACTCGGCCTTCGCATGCGGCGAATGGTCCGACAGCGCCACCGTGAACTGCGCGTCGTGGTAGCCGAAAGTATGGATGCCGACGACGCGCTTGGCGAGATGCTGACGCTTCAGCTCGGCGACCAGCTCGCGAATCCGCGCCGAAATGCCCTCGCGATACTTGCGCGAGGCCATCGACGGCCATTCCCATTTGCGGTTGCCGGCGTTGATCGACTTGTCGACGTACTTGATGGCGCTCGAACCATGGCCGACCGCCTTCGCGCCGTCCTTCGTGACCCACACCTCGCCGGGATTCTCCACCTCGACGAATTCCGGATACACCGTGCAGCCGAGCGCCAGCAGAAACACCGAATCGGGCGAGACGCGCATCGCGTCCTTCACGTCCTTCACCATGCCCTGGAGGTCAAAGCCGTCCTTCGTCCAAAAGCCCATGTCGCCGCCGCAAGGCCCGAACCGCACGTCGACGATCTGCAACTTGAGTCCCTGGTCCTGCAACCGCCGGCCGAAGAAAAGTTCCGTCTGCGAAGTCCCGAGGAGCGAATGCTTGCCGCGATAGACGAGCGGCACCGTCCGCCGCCCGTCCACCAGCAACGTCGACACGCCGTTCTCGGTGACGATCTTCGCCGTATGCTCGACATCCTTGGCGAGCATGGCGTCAAATTCCGCTTCCGCCATCTGCGTTTCCCGGAAACGGTTCTTGGCGTTTCGCCGCTCGACTTCCCGGCACCAGGCCGCGCGCTGCGCCTGCCGGTCTTCGGCAAGGAAGTTCTTCCAGACGCTCTTCGACGGATCGCCGGCGATGATGATGACCGGCTGCACCTTGCCCTCGGAAACGTGCTGGGTATATTTGCGATAAGTCGTGCCGGGGCGGGAATTGGGCAGCTCCCACATGAGGCAGCGGTTGCCCCAGCGGCCGTCCTCACTGTCGAGCGGCGAGACCTCAAACGACTCCTTTTCGCCAAAGGCGCGAATCTTGCCCTGCGACCGCGACCAGTCGGTGCCGTCCACCGCCACATCGGCGGCAAACGCGAGCTGCAAGCCCTTTTCCGTCTGGAACGGCTCCGGGAAAATCACGATTTCCCCGGCGGCATTGGTCTTCTCGATCTTAATCGCACCGTCCGTGATTTCCACCGTCCCTTCGGCGCCGTTGCGCTTCTCGACCCGGCAGCGGCGATGATCGGTGTCGGCAAAGCGCCAGACCACCTTCGTCTCCGGAAAATCGCGCCGAGGCTCCGGCGCATCTTCCCAGCCGGCAGTGCCGAGATCGCGCACCATTTCGTAAATGGCAGTATCCGGCGAGGCGTATTCGGCCTCGAACGAATCGGTCTCGCGGGCGACCACTTCGTCCTTCAAGAGGTCGATCACCATGCGGCACTTGAACGGCAAGGAGATGCGCTTGCGACCGCCCGCCTTGAAATGCACGGAGAAGAGGTGGTCGTTCGCCACCACCGGCACCAGCTCCTCCGTCCAGGCATGACAACCCGCCGCCATCAGCACTTCCCGCAGGCGCTGGGCGTTCAAATCGCGATAATCGTAAGCATAGACCGAAGTCCAGCCGCCCTCGCGCCGGACCGTGTTTACACCCTTGGCCTTGAAGGGAACGCCCGCCCACTTTTCAACGCGCGCGGCATCGACGCTCTTGCCGTCGGAAACGCCCGGCGCATAGACCCACAGCGCCGTCCGCCCCGGCTGGAACACCTGCTCGCGCAGAATCTTTTCCTTATCCGGCGTAATCTGCCAGGTGTCGGCCAAGACAAAGGCCTTGATTCGCGAAAGGTCGAGATGCGGCAAGTCGTTGAGCGAACAGATGTCATAGACGACGCCGCTGCGGTTGATGATATTGCGGAAATGTTCGCCGCAGCCGAGAAACGGCATAAAGCCCTCCGGCGTCTTGCCGCAACCTTCGGCAAAAGTCACGTCCGGGGAGACGCGCTCATAGGCGCTCTCGGGGTCGGCGACAATCATCACGTCTGCCAGCGGCGCGGAAGCGTCGTCGGCAAACCGGCGCTGAATCTCGCCGATCTTGGCGATGCGCTCGCGGACCCCGGGGTCATGATAGAAGCCGCCCCACTGGTCAAACCAATGGAAATTGGTATGATGCACCAGCGCAAAGGCGGCGCTCCGAGTGTTGCCGGCGAGCGTGTCCTCCAGGGTTTTGTAGTACTTCGGCGGCGCAATGCAGGTGACGAGACTCTTCGGGCGCTCCTTGGAGTGCGGCCAGGCGTCAATCGAATAAAGGCAGCGCTTGCCATAGCGGCGACTGGTGGCCATGACCAGCATCGAACCGACGCCACCGCCGATTTCCCGGCCGGAATAGGTCGCCGGCGAGGTCAGGAAATCGATGTCGGGCGAGGCGAGGACGCGTTCGTAGTCCAGCGAGCCGGACAAGGTCGTATTGAGGTTGCAGATCATGTAGTAGCCGTAGTCGGCCGAAACCGGCTTGCCGTTGCTGGCGAGCTTGGTCACATGGGCAAAGTCCAGAACGGCATCGGAAATGATGCCGCAATGGAAGCGCCAATAGTCGATCTTGCGCTTTTCGGTGGCGGGATCGTAGATCGTCCCCTCAAAGGCGCCCTCGGCCAGTTCACCCTCGTCCGGCGTGGAAAGCCCGTAGTCAAACCCGCGCTCCTTGCACCACTTGCGCCAGGCTTCATTCTTCTCCCGGCTTTGCCGCGGCGAATTCTCGAACCATTCGGAGGTCTGGCCGCACATCAGCACATAAGCGCGCACGCGATCACCGTAACCCTTTTCAATATAGCGAACGAGGCCATCGAGATAACGCCGCGACTCCGTCCGCCAGCCGTCCATCACCGCCACATGCGTCAGCTCTTCATAACTGTCGTGATGCAAATGCCGCGCAAACCACATCGGCGTATTAAGGTCGAGCATAATGATGAAATCCGCATCGGGACTCACCTTGAGGATGTCGCCCAACTGCTCGTCTACCGGCGCATAGTCATAAAGTCCAACGCCCTTCCAGACCGGCGCATACTGGCAATACGGGCGACCGTTTGCCGAAATCGTGTTGGCGATGAAAATCGTGCGGGTCTTGATGCCCAGCTTCGCGAATCGGGCCGTCTCCTCCAATTCTGGCAAAAACGACCGATAAGCCATCAATTGTGGCGTAATATAGCCTTTATCATCGGGGACTGTCCCCGCAAAAACCGAATCTGAAAACGCAACCGCTAACCCCAGTGCCCCAACCCACTTCGCTATATTCGTCATTTCACCCTTACTTTCAATGAGGTAATCGGCTTTTTCGTCTTTACCTCAAGGAACCGTATGGCGTGCCCGTTGTTACCGTCACCCTGCGTGACCTTCACCAAAAGTGAATTTTCACCGGGCTTCAACCGAACGACTGCGGTTTCGCTTTCCGGCGTACAGGAGCGGTTACGCGCATCCATCGCCGTTATGAGCTCGCCATTGAGCCAAGTCTTCTCGCCATCGTCCGAACCAACCGACAGCACCGCCTCGCACGCCGTCGGCGATACTATGGTCGTGTAGAGATAGTATACCAAATGATTGATTCTCGGCAAGGTGATTTCGTTGGAAATCGCCCGCACCCGTCCCGCGGAAAAGCGCCGCGCCCGCCATTCCAATTCGCCGACCCGGTCGCCGGCCTTGGGCGCCGCCGTCGCCTCGCCGCCGAGATAGTCGATGTCAAAGCCCGTGAAGCGCTCGCTCGCGAACGGCCCCAGGAAAAGCCAGTCGCGGACAAAGCCCGCCCCGTCGACCGCCGCCTCGGTGCCCGCTTCGATCCGGACCGCCTGATTGGTCTTGACCGCGTCAAAATGATACTTCGGCTTTTCCGCCTGCAACCGCTCGTCCCGCGCCGCCAGTTCCGTCACCACCTGCGTCATCGCCGCGTCATAAGCCGCCCGGTCGCCGAAATAGAAGAGCACCGTCGACTTGTAGGCCATCTCCACGGTAAACGCCGCGCAATTCTCGGCCAGCGTCTGCCCCGTGACCAGATCGATGACCGCCGCCGCCGGACGGGGCAGCGAAATCGTCATCGGCCCCGCCTCCAGCACATGCACGCAGCCGATGTTCTCGCCGAAATAGGCGACCGCCGGCCGACTGGTGTAGAGATGGACGCCCGCCGACTTGGCCAGCGACGCCAGCACCTCGCGCTCCATCATCACCGAACCCCAGAAAACGCTCGTCGCCTCGCCGACCTTGCATTTCGCCGCCGCCAGCTTGCCGTTGAGCTTCCAAGTGCCGATGCCCTTCACGCCCTTCGCCGGCTTGACGTCGTAAAGCGACTCGAAGCCCGTCACCGGGAACGGCACCGGCTTTTCCCAGCTCCCCGGCACCCCGAGCCCGCCGTAGTTAAGCGTCTTCGACCAGCCGAACTCGCGACCCTTGATCTCAATCAACGGTCGCAGCCATTCGCCAGTTTCCACCCCGAAGTCAAAGCCGGCGACCGCGCCATTGCCCAGCGAATAGTCAAGCGCGGTGCCGCGCGCCCGGAACACGGGCGGCGCATACATCCAGAGCACGGTGCGGCCATCGCGATACAGTCGCTCGTCAAGCAAACGGACCTGTTCGTCGGTCAAGGCGCAGATCCCGTGCATGATTACGAGCTTATACTGCGAAAGCCGGTCGCTCTTAAGGAGATCGTCCAAGAGCCAGATGTCATGCATCGCCCCCAGCTTATGCCATTCCAATCGGCGGTTGAGGTCCATGAACTTGCCGGCCGTCGCCATCTCCGTGCCATAGGCATACTGAATGCCCACCGACAGCGACAGCGGATCCATCACCAGCGCGATCTCCGACTTGCTCGCGCGCGGGAAATGGGCGCTGAAGCGCATCAGCCGTTCGTATTCGTGCTCGAACTTGTAGATCTCCGGGTCGTTGTACCATTTGCCGAAAGTCCAGTGATACGGGATTTGGCCATCCGTCAGGTATTTGCCCATCTCGCGCATCAGCACCGCCACCGACTCCGCCGCGTTGGTAGTCTCGCCGCAACGCATCGCCAACCCCCGCTCCACATGGGTGCGGACATCAGCCTGGAAAAGGTAGACCTTGTCGTGCGCCTTCATCGACCCGACCGGCGCATAAGCGGGAATGTCGTCGCCGGCCCCGCGGTTGGTATAGCCCGGCGCGGGCCCGAAGGCGTCAATCCACTTGTTCGTCAGCATCGGCATCAGCTCGCGGTGATAATGCCGCTGGTAGAAATAGCCGATCTCGGAAGCGTTGAAGATCTTGCCGTCGGTCGCCTGCTTGGCCGCCCAGCCCTGGCGGTCGACGCGATGCAGCAGCGCGAACGACTCGGCGCGGGCGTAGTCGATGGTCTGGCGCTGACGGACCGGGTGCAGGAAGCCTTCGCCCAGCCGCGGCGAGCGCTGCAGCATCGTCGGCACCTGGGCATGCGCGAAATTGAAGCCCTTGCGGCCCCAGGCGGCGTTGAACGCCTGGACGTTCCCGGCATACTCGCGCAACAGCCACTTGCGGAAGAAAGTCGTCATCGCCGGCGAAAAGTCATGCGGCGAAAGGTAATACTTGCCGTCGATGTGCCCGTAGTTGTTCTCGCCGTAGTTGCCGAACCCGGGCATGAAGCCGACGATCCGGTCGCCATAGGGATGCTTGGACATCTCTTCAAAGAAGCGCTTCACATTATGCTCGCAAAGGACCGACCAGATTTCCGACCCGTAGGAATAGCCGGGAATCTGCTTGGCAAAGCCCTGATCGACGTCCTCGACCTTGCCCAGTTCGTCGGGATAGTCGATGGCAAAGCCCGACGTCGGATACTGCTGATACCACACGAGGAAGCGCGCGTCGGGAACCGAGCTCAGGATGAAGCGGATCTGATAGTCAACGATCGTCAGGAATTCGCCCAGCGACTCGGGGCCCTCCTCGTCGATGTTGACATGCTCGCCGATCACATAGATCGGGAAGCGCCCGGTCTCGATCACCCGCTGGTGGTAGCGGATGCCGTGGGCCGCCTGCCCCGGCCGGGCGCGGAAAGTGTACATCGAATCCACCACCGGCTGGCCGTCGATATGCCAGGTCGGAACCCCCTGAAAGTCCTTGACCTCCGAGCGCGGCAGTTTCGTGAGCTTGGCCGGCTCCGGCAAGACCGGCACGGTCGGCGGCTTCTTCGCGGCCGCATAGCTCTTGCGCCCGAGATACAGGGAGTCGACGAGCGAATCGCGCTCGGCGACGATGGCCAGGGTCGCCCGCTCGGCGCCCGCCGGCACCGTCAGCGAATCGTCAAACGCCCGCCAGCCGTCCGCCGTCCACTTGCGCACGATCACGCCGCCGGTGGGCGCGAACTTCAGCTTCAAGGTCACCGCGCCCTTCACCGCCAGATGCAAGTTAAGCCGCTCGTTGGACTTGACCGCGAGCGCCGCCGCGTCAATCGCCGCATAATGGAGCGCTTCGCCGGCGACAAGCTGCACCGACCACGAACCGGTGTCGGCATCGCGCGAACGCTTCACCTTGCCTGCCGAAGACCCCCAGGAATCCAACTCGCCGAAGCCAAGGTCCGACTCCTCGAAGCCGCCGTTCAAGACCAGCGTTTCATCCGTTTCGTCCTGCCAGTCAGCCAGCGAATAATCGAGCGAAATCTGGTCGAAGCGCGCCCAGCCCGCGCAACGGAGCACGGCGGAGACCGCCGCCGTCACGGCATTGGTCGGCGTCTTCAGCACCTTGTGCAGCCGCCGCGGCGCCATGACCTTGGCCCACTGCGAAACCGCCGTCGATTCCTGGACGCGCTTGCCGGCCGCATCATAATAGGCAAGATTGAGGCTCGCGGAATGCTCGAGATTGGAAGTGGCGATCCGACCGATGAAATGGAACCATTCGCCCGGCCGCACCGGGAACGGCGCGCTCGTCCAGCCCCGCGCCCGATCGGGAATGCCGCCATCGACGACCAGCGCCTCCCCGTCCCGCGAATAGGCAATCGGCTCGTCAGGATTCGTTTTCGCCGTCCACCCGGTCGGCACTATCAGCGCCAGCAGCGCCACCGAACTCAATGTCATCATAAGTCAATCAGCGATCATTATAATCAATACGCACGTTCTTGACCAGTCCCTTGAAATACTCGCCCTTCCGGCCGCCGATCCAGCTGCCCGCGTCATAGCGAAGCGGCGCGACGCACTTGACCTTGCCGCTGCTGCGCCCGTTGACCGTCAGCTCGGCGGTATCGACATTCCAGGCGAGCTCCACGTGCGCCCACTCGCCGGCCTTCAGCCGAACCCCGGAATCGACCATCGTATCGTCGTCATGAAAACCGCAGACGAACGCCGAAAGTTCGCCGCCTTTGCGGGTGAAGAGCTTTCCGATCGCGCCATACTGCGAAGTGGTGCCGGTCGCAAACAGCTGCTGCTCGCGCTCGGGATCGTCCACCCGGACGTCGAATGACAGCTTGAACGCGCCAAAGCGGGTGATCGCCCCGGCAGGAATCGCGAAATAAGTGCCGGTGCCGTCGAATCGAAGCGCCGTCTCGCCGTTCACTCCCACGCGGACCGGCGCGCGCGAAGGCTTGCCCGAAAAGTCTTCAGGGCAGGCATGGTAGAAAGTCGCGCCATTGCGGTTGCGGTGCGTGGCGACGAAACTGACCGTCCCCAGAACGCCGTCGAACATCGCCCCGGCCCCGCTCTTGACGATGTCGCCGGAGCGGCAGCTGAAGTCATAGACGAGCGGCGGCTGGCGATTGGCGGCAATCGTCACCTCGACCGGCGCGCGCTTCGTCGCCGACCAACAACGGCGGCGCTCCGCTTCTCCCAGCTCGCCCACCGTCACCGGCAGCGAACGGAAGAGCTTGCCCGACTTGGTGACCAGATAGGCCGAGACCACCGACACCCGCTTGTCGGGCCGAATGAGCGCCGCCGTCGACAGCGAGGGCGTCTGCGCCCCGCTCGGACCGTACTCGTTGAAGCCATAGTAGCGGCTGACGGCGAAGACAAAGCCGCCGGCCCCCGTCGTCGCCCAGCCGTCCGCCGCCAGCACCTCGGCGAGCGCCACCTGCCGTTCTTCGCCGATCGCCGGCCAGGTGAGCTTCACCACCGCCTTATCGACCTCCTCGGGCCGCAGCCGCAGGAACATCTCCGGCGTATAGTTGGACTGATCGTAGAAGGTGGCCGAAAGCTCGTTGATGGTCTTGCCGCCGATGCGCCAGGCCGCGCTCGTGACCCCGGAAACCGACAAGGTCGGCCAATTCGACTTGACCGGCCCGCGGTCGGTATACTTACGGACTACCGCCAGCACCGAAAAGACCGCGTCCTTTTCCGTCATCCGGAAGTCATCGGCCTCGCCGCCCTTCGAATAGACCAGATTGCCGTTGACCGCGACTTCCACCCGGTCGATCTCCTCCGCGCTCTTCGCGTCGATCTCCGCCCGATAGACCCCGGCCTCCGCCGTCGGCACCACCTGCAGCTCGCAGCTCGCCGCCGCCGCGAGATCGCGCGGAGTCATCAGCGCCCACTTGTGGTCAAACGACCCGCCGGGCTGGACTTCGATATGCGGCAACCCCGCCTTGAAAATGCGCTTGCCCGCCGGCCCCACCAGCGCCAGCTCCGGCACCAGCGCCGTTTCGCCCGCCCAGTCCTCGGCGGCGCCCTCCAGCCGCACCTCGTCCATCCGGTCCAGCTTGAGCTTGCACGGCTCAAAGGCCTTGACCACCTGGCCGAACTCGTTCTTCAACCGCAGCGCCGCCAGCACTTCGCCGTGCGCCTCCGGCTCCGGCAGCGTCAGCAGCTCGAAAATCGCGCGCTCCCCGGGCACCATGGTCTTGCGATAGGAGAGGATCAAGTTGGGAATCGTCAGATCGTCGCCGGGAAGCGGCTCGTTCGGTTCGCCGCGCGCCTCACTGATGAGCGAGCGAAAAAGCCGCCGGTTGGCGAAGGAATTCCAGATCGACGGCTTGATGAGCGTATTCTCGTTCCATTCGTCCCACTCGAAGAAATTGATGAAATCGGGCTGCAGCGCCATCGCCAGCCGGAACGAATTGCGCAAGGTCCGCGTGCCGTCCTGGCCGATGGTGTTGCCGAAGGTCGTGGGATTGCCATGCCCCACCCCGGCGACCAGCCCCAGCAGCTTCTTGCCCTTGAACTCCGGCTCTTCGAAGACTTCGCGGATGATCCCCAGGAGGACCCCCCAGTATTCCTCGTTAAACACCTTCTCGCCGTCCTGCATCCGCTGACAGGCGATGTATTCGCCGCAGTAGATGCCGTCGGCGACCCGGAGATAGCCGCGGATATACTCCTTGATTTCCACCGAAACCGCCGCCCGTTCGCCGCGATACCACCGCTCGCGCCAGGCGGTCTTGGGCAGCGCCGACAAGTCGGGGACGAACCTGAAGTCGCCGAACTTCTCGCGCATCATCGTCAGCCACTCCTTGAGCGCCGCCGGCTGGTGATGCCGGTCGGTCCAGTAGGAAATGAAGATCTGCCGCCCGTCCTCGCCATACCAGGCGTAAGGATTCTGGAAATTGCGAGCGAACGCCTTCATTGACCGCTCGAAATCATAGAGCTCAGGGTTAAACGAACGCGGTTGCAGCGAGCCGACGAACAGCCCCGGCATCCCTTCGCGAGTCTGGGCCTCTTCCATGTTGTTGAGCAGCGCCGGCCGGTCGCAGTTGAAGTCGGCTCCGTCCAGCTTGTAGGACTGCATCTCCTTCAGCGTCGTCAGCATGCTGTCGGTCGTGACCCGATAGTAGTTGTTGGTCAGATAGCCCGCGCTGCGGTTGACCAGCAGGAGATTGTCGGCCCAACGCCCCGACCAGCCGGTCCACATGTTGCCGCAGGCATAAGTCGTCGAGAGCGGAATCTCCGCCAGAAACTTGGTCTTGCACTTCGTCGCCGGCCGTTCGGCGAGACACCCCAGCCCCATCGATGCCGCCAGCATCGACACTGCCACGCTTTTAGTCATAACTGCATCCTTTGGGATATGCGCCGCCGCCCTTACTGAATAAGCAGCACCGTGCCGCGATAAAGCTTCTTCAGCACCAGCTTGCCGGCTTCCACCGCGACCGTCCGCGAATTGGCGAACGCGCCGTCAAAGACGAAATTGGCGGCAATGAGGTCCAGCAGCTCCGCGTTCGTCGACTCGACAATCGTGTCGCCGACGCCGAGCTTCGTGCAATCGCAGGTAAAGCTGAGGTTGGCGGCATTGTCGATGCTCGTCAGCGCGTTGCCTGCCGCCGCGAACTCCACCTTGACGCCGTCGGCGAAGTCAAACGCCGCCAGGTCGCTCTGCGCCGTCGCGAAGCTGACCGTGCCTTCGTTCGCCGTGACCGTCTGCGGCTTCGGCTCCGCAAACACCGCCTTGCCCGCGCCGGTCTTGACCAAGGTCGCCCCCGCGCCGAAAATGAAGTTCGTCAGCTGCAAGGTCGCCTCGTCCAGCGGCGAGATCTCCAAGGTCGCGCCGGCGGCCACCGTGGCGGTAGTCTCTTCGCCGAAGATCTCGCCGCTCTCCTGAAGCGCATTGTAATTCGGATTGACAAACGCCGCGCTCGCCCCTTCCGGCACCGTCAGCTTGCCGCCGTTGAAGGTGAAGGCGATCATGCCCTTGCGCTGGGAGACCTTTTCCTTGCGCACATTGCCGCCCAGCAAAAGCTCGCCGCCCGCGTTCTGCACATAGAGGGCCCGCCGCGGCTGCACGATGGCGCTACTGTCATTCCACGGGCCGTTCGTCCAGTTAAGGCCATTGGGCAGCTGATACTCGCCCGAATTCACGATCTGGAAGCAAGTGCGGGAATTGCCGCCCGTGCCCCAATTGGAATTGTTGCTCAGCGAAAATTCGCCTTGCTCGAAAATCAGCGTTGATCCGGCGGCGACTTCGCTCTCGAAGCCGTAGACGGTCAGATAGCCGTGAATCGTCGCCACCGACTCGCCTTCGAGAATCAGCATTTCCCGAAGCGACGACGACCCCAGCCACTTCGCCGTTTTCTCGACATAGCTAGGATCAAGGTAATAATCCAACGTCACCCCGTCCAGGCGATACAGCATCGAGCTATGGCTGTCGGGACGATACGGACTTAAGACTTTCACCGCCCCATTGCGCAGGTAGAAGTTATACCCCTTCCAGTTGGTGACTTCCGAATCGCCCTTCACGTAGCCGCCGATCGCGTAGGTGCAGCCGTCAAGCTCGACATGCGCATACTTGGCGCCAAGGTCACCTCCCGCCGGCAAGCCATAAGCCCAAAGCTGATCGGCGGCACAGGGAGGCCGCACCGCCGGAATGGTCAAGGCGCTATCCATATACCAGTTGGCCATATCGCCATACGGAGCATAGGTATCACGGTCGGCGCCCCAATAGAAGACTTCGCCGGCATCGGCCGCCACCGCCACCAGCTTGCCAGGCGCATAGTCGATCTGATAGGCGTCGCTGTAAAAGCCGCCCATCGTCAGCGCATATTCGCCGGCCGCCGACTCGCTGTAGTCATATTCGCCAAAATCGTAGTAGGCCTCGCCCATAACCACGTCTTCGAACTTGTCACCTGCGGCAAGGCCGGTCACCGTAAACCCGCTCCCCGACGGCTCGTCGCCCACACGCACCGAACTGGTCCGAGGCGTAAGCGTCAGCCGCCGGACAACCGAAAGCTGCATCTGCGCGTCGTCCAGCTTCACGCCTAAGCCGGCCGGCAAATTAGTCATCCGGTCAAACACTGCCTGCAATATGTCGAGATCAGTGGAGGTAAAGATCACATCGCCCGGCTCAAACACATTTGCTGCCAGCGAGAAATTGAGCGCCTCGACATTGTCAAGCGCATTGATCGAGTTGTTGATCGCCCCGAAAACGACCGTCACGCCATCGGCCAAATCGACGGTTTCCAACAGCGCATCCGACACCATCACGTCGAATTCCACCGCGCCGGCATTGACCGTCAGCGCCGACGGGAGATTGAGGAGCTTGACGAGCCCCGCGCCGCTCTTCGTAACCTCCGCGCCCTCGCCATAAGTGAAGAGCGTCATATCGAGCGTCGAGCCCGGAAGCGTCTCCACTTCCACTGCCGCATTCTCCGCCACCGAAGCGAAGACCTCGTCTTCCGTCGGATTCTTGAAGCCGAGGCATTTTACAAAGCTGACCGAACTATTTTCCTCGGCAATGAGCTTGCCACCATTGAACTCAAAGAAAAAGCCGCGCTTCCAATCATCCCGGGCAAGCGAGGTCTTCTTGAAGTCGCCGCCGAAACGCACCGTGCCCGACTGCTGAATGACATGGAAGTTCTTGGTATAATCGGCACTATTAGAATAATCGGAAAACACTGAATTCTCAACCCATTCCCAGCCGTTCGGAAATTCCAAAATGCCGTTATTGATGATCTGACGGGTCTGATGGTTCTGATGGGCATTGTTGTTGATGGCAAAGGTGCCATCCGCCATCACTAGCCGCCCGCCCGGCTGGACTGTCGCCTGAAACTTCAGGAACTCGCAGGGATTCATCACCTTCATGACGCCGCCATCTTCAACCATCCATTCGGCCATATATGCCGGAGCACCGATGGCAACATACTTACTGCCAACGAAACCGCTGGAATAAAAATTCAAGGTAGCATCGCGCTCAACCTTAAAGCAAAGCGCGTCATTCGCATTATTGGAAGTGAACGTAACCAAGGCGCAGAAATTCGAGGCGGTAAACTCACCGTTCCGAAAGCACAGCCAATGGCACTTGCCGGTATAGGGAATCGTGGTCTTGTAGGAAGTCATGGCCCAGGACTCGCCGCCCAGATCCATGCAACCGATATAGGTCATGCCCGAAACGTTCTTGCCGACCATCCACAAGTTGTCCTCGGCCGTAGGCAGCCGCTCGGCCGGCACGGTCAGCGCTTCATCGAGCTTCCAGTTGTTGAGGTTGCCGAAGTCGGCATAAGTGCCAGGGTCCGCTGCCCAATAGTAAGTGAGGCCTTCCGCCGCCACCGAGAATACCGCCGCCATTGCAACCGCCACCGTCGCCATGAACCGCTTCGCCGAACTGCACGCCATACCGCTGCTCCTTAGAGGGTTGTTATTTTAGAACCGGGAGATAACTTAGACTATTTACCCCCCCCCCCCCCTAAATTTTTCTACATTATAGCACCAATCCCGCAAAAGTGTCAAATCCATCATCCACGGATTTCACGGATTTTCACGGATTGAAATCTGTGTTAATCCGTGTCAATCCGTGGACAAAAAATCGACGCCGCAGGCCAGCCGACTTAAGCATGAAAATACTTCACGCTGTCGGGCGGACGAATGTTCGTGAGCGTCCCGGCATAGTGGCGAAGCCAGTGATCCTGCCTGGGGTGTTTCGCCGCCGCCGCCGCGTTCAGCTCGATGCCCAGCCCCGGGCGATCTGACGGATACATCATGCCGTCCACAAACTTCACGTCCTCGTCAACTACCTCCCGGCGCCACGGCACATCGTCAAACAGCGTCTCGTGAATGCAGTAGCCGGGCGTCGAGACGCCCAGGGCGAGCGTCACGGCATTGGCGACCGGTCCCGACGGGTTGTGCGCGCAGAACGGAAGATGATGCGCGTCGCAGATGCCGGCAATTTGCTTCATCGCCGTAATGCCGCCCGCATGGGAGGCGTCGGGCTGCAGATAGTCGCAGCTGCGAAGCTCGACCGCATCCAGCACCTGCTGGGTCGTGAACAGGCGCTCACCCGCGGCAATCGGCACCCGGACGCGGCTGCGGACATCCGCCAGCGCCCGCATCGTGTCGGGAATGACCGGCTCCTCGACCCAGTAGGGATCGAACTCCTCCAGCGCATGGCAAATGCGGATGGCCGTGGGCACGTCGAAGCGGCCGTGGCACTCGATCAGAATTTCGGCCCGGCCCTCGGTCGCCGCCTTCACCGCGGCCACACACTTCAGCGCTTGCTTGAAGTCAGCCGGCGGCAGCTGGCGGTAGTTCTTGCCGAACGGGTCCCACTTAAGCCCCTTGAAGCCGAGCTCGACTGCGGCCGCCGCCTTCTCGGCAAACTCCGCCGGTTCCTTCGCGCCCGCAAACCAGCAGTTCGCATAACACGGGACCGCCTCGCGGCATTTGCCGCCCAGCAGCTTCCAGCAGGGGACCTGAAGCGCCTTGCCCTTCAGATCCCAAAGCGCCATGTCAACGGCCGAAAGCGCCGACATCAGCACCGGACCGCCGCGCCAGTACGCATCCCGGTAGTTCTCGTGCCAGATCCACTCGGTATTGAACGGATCCTTCCCGATCAGCGCGTGTTCAAGGTCTTGGATCGCACCGACGAGCGCGTTCTCCTTGTATTCGAGCGTCCCTTCGCCAAGGCCCGAAATCCCCTCATCCGTCTCCACCTTCACGAACACCCAGTTCGTGCGAAAGGAATCGATGACCCAGGTCTTAATCGCCGTAATCTTCATCTTGACCTCCTTGAAAGCCGGTGCTGACCGCCGTCATTCGACCCGAAGGCGACGCAAACCGGCCGCCAGGCCGGAATGGGCTGACCGACCGGCGTCAGCGTGCAAGTCCCCCAGTCGACGCGATACGCTTGAATCTCATTGTCGAGTTCATGGCCGACCACCATGAACTTCTCGCCCGGCATCAGCGCAAAGTCGCGCGGCGAACGCCCGCTCAGCTTCGCGATGCCGCGCCGCGTCAGCGCCCCCGTCTTCCCGTCAACTGCATAGAACGCAATCGAGTCGTGCCCGCGGTTGGACGCCACCAGCATACTGCCGCCCGCCGTCAACTTGACGGCGCCGGCTTTCGTCACCAGCGTCTGCCCGTCCGGCGCCAGTCGGTCAAAGCCCGCAGGCAGCATCGACCACTTGCCGACGCGGACAAACGCCCTGCCGTCATAGGCGAACGAATAGACGCTGGATCCGAGCTCGCAGAGGACAAAGAGAAACTTGCCGTCCCGGGACCAGACCGTATGCCGCGGACCGTCCCCGGGATCGAACCGCAAATCGGGAACCGCCGATCGCGTCATCGTCTCCGGCTCGAAGAACCGGATTCGGTCGCAGCCGAGATCCACCGCGCCCAGCAGCGACGGGGAAACATAAAACGCCTGATGCGCAAAAGCCTTCTCCTGCCGCTTGACGTTCGGCCCCATCGCATCGTCGGGGAAGACATACGCCGCCACGGCCCCGCCGCCGACCGGCAGGGTGCCGACCGTCGCCGCGCGATAGGCGGCGAAGGCCAGGCGCCGTTCATCCGGCGAAAGCGCGACATGACAGGGCGCCGGACAGGGAAGCTCCGCCAGCACCTCCATCCGGCCGATCCGCCCCCGCGAAAGCGGAAAGCGAACCGCCCGTCCCCGGACTTCGCGCCGGCGCTCGCCCCCGGCCATCGAGTAAAGAAAGCGCCAGTCGCGGTCGAGCTGAAAATAGGACGTCCCCTCGACGCCGGTCACCGTCTGGACGACCTTCATCGCCCCGCTGTCCGCATCACATTCGAGAACGCGCAGCGCCTCCGGTTCCGGCGCCCCGGCCAAGCTGCCCACATAGCAATACGCCATCGTCATCGCCAGCATCACCATACCTTCACCTGTCCACGTCTGCCGGCATATGCTGGCACGAACAGCCCGCATCGCAGGTGACGATCTCGCCCGCCATGTTGCCCGAGGCCTCCGACGCGAGAAACGCAACGACATTGGCGATGTCCGTGCCGGACGCTTCCCTGCCGAGCGGACAGTTCGCCCGCCGCCGCGCGGCGATCGCCGGATCCAGAACCTCCCAGCGGGAGGTGTTGATGTAGCCCGGCGCACAGGCGTTGACGCGAATGCCGAGCGGCGAAAGGTCCAGCGCCAGCGCGCGCACCATCGAGTTGATCGCGCCCTTCGACGCGCAATAGGCCGTGCGGTTGCGGATGGCCCGCCGGGCCGTGTTCGACGACAGGAACACGACCGTCCCGCGGTAAGGCCCGCCGACCGCATACGGCCGCTTCATGAAGAAACGGTTGCACGCCACCTGGGTGACCTGAAACCCACCAACAACATTGACGCCAAAGACCTCGTTGAACTTCGCCGGATCCA
Organism: Kiritimatiellia bacterium; assembly: GCA_045598785.1. Classification (GTDB taxonomy): domain Bacteria; phylum Verrucomicrobiota; class Kiritimatiellia; order RFP12; family UBA1067; genus UBA1067. The sequence goes on along the minus strand of JAZLMR010000052.1, from coordinate 2,312 downwards.
TCGCCAGCGGACCGCCGTGGCCCAGCCCCTGGTTGGCCGCGTTGTTGACGAGGATGTCGAGCGTGCCGGCCTCCCGCTCGATCGTGTCGAACATCGCGTCAACCTGCTCACGCCGGGAAATGTCGCACTGGAGCATCCGCACGCCGGCGACACCCATCGCCGCCAGCGACTCGACGCCATCCGCGGCGGACCGTTCATTACGCGCGCAGGTGAAGACGCGCGCGCCCTCGTCCACAAATTTCTTGACGATCCACAGCCCGGTATTCCGGTTGCCGCCGGTCACCAGCACCACCTTGCCCTTGAAATCATCCACCGCTTCGCTCCCTCAAGAATGAAATCCTGTCATTTTGACCCCACTGCCTGATAATTATACCAAAACAAACACGACCCCGTCGCCAGAACCGGCCGAGACGGTATGCCAATAAGCTGACCCTCTACACCCCTGAAAACAAAAAAGGCCTCGGTTTTAACCGAGGTTTACTGACTTGACCGCATTGGTTGACCAGAAGTTTTTCCTTTTCAAACCCGCATCTCTAATGTTAAGGTTGCGTTTATTATCAGACTCATTGTTTTCGACAACTTAAAACTCGAGCCCCATCACAAAGAGTTGTATAAGGCGGCATTATTACCTGCTTTTCAAGGTCAATATTTGCCACCATAGAGTCCATCCCACCATTATCTCTTGTAGCCCTTGTTGAATTTCGAAAGAGAATGCTGACATACACATGTTCAACAACAAAGCGACCTAACCCCCTTGTGCCTACGCAACATCAGCACCAGCAAACCGACGAGATACAAAAAGCCGCTGCTTGGCTCTGGAATAACTTCGCCAGTGCCTACGCGCAACGGCCCATCGGCCGTTATCGCAGACGCAATGACCTCTTTTCCGTCCAATTCAACCCATCCATAATATGTCTCAATCTTTGCCGTTGGATCAAACATATTGGATGTGTATCCTATGATTGCAAGATATTCATGCCCCCCCGACACGCCTTCGCCAACAACTACAGACTTCCCCGTATACCTTACATCGGCCAAGAGTTGCCGCTCCTCATAATCGGGAAACGATGACAGTTCATCGCCCCAAAAAGAATGCACCCAGTACGATCCTCCGTCATCGGCATTGTAGCTACCTTCAGCCCAGACATCTCCATTGCCAAAAAAACCTACGCCTGGAGCATAGGGCAAACCAGACCCCAACATCCAGGCACCTTGTTGCCAACTGCCGAAATCATAGACATCAAATGCATTCCAACGGACATTCGCTCCGAAACTTGTGTACGCCGTCAAGAAACAGGCACAACGCAGAATCAATGACGCAACTTGTTTATTCATCACATAGCCTTTCATAATTTGAGAAATCAAAATACATAAGATTCATCCTCGGAGCAGAATGTTCAATGGAAAGCTTGTCCATGACGCGCTGCAAGTCGTCTGCCCAACTTGTGATAAAGGGCCCTGCTCCGCTCTTCCCTTTACCATAAGTATGCAATGTACATACAAGTATTGCCTCATTACGAAAGACTAAGAACTTTGGGTCTCCCGAATCACCTAATTCAACTTCTTCAAAATATTTTCTTCGCAAATAGTTCGTTGGGACTCGTCCGTCCACTGAGCCATGATTTTCTGGCAAATCGTCAAACTCGCTCAAAATAGCATGTTCGGAAAAATCAAACATCAATCCCGGCAACCCCTTCGCCGTTCGTATGTATGAATAATAATTCTTTGGCAAGATTTTCGCGGGGCGCACCGCATTGGGCAAATCCTCATTTAACAAGCAAACAAAAATATCGGAATTCTCCACACGATTCGTCCCGATAATTGTTCTGGTATACGAGATTCCATTTGTGCCAAGGAAAGACATGCTATCACCTGGCCGCAGCCAATAATGCTCGGCCAAAACCACATGCCGAGAGGTGACCGCCGTTCCAGCCTTATATGCACCGTACCACGAATTGGCCGGGCTTGCACATGAAGTGTCAACCGTGTATGCCCAGCAATTCGTATTCAACACTACTCCATAATTAACAAACTTGTTGCATCGTCCTGCAGCATCCTCTGTCAGCAAATCATCGACAGACCGCGCCATTATAGAAAGTACTGTATTACTTCCATCCGGAACGATGGGATTACAATTCGCCCAGTACTCGTGCAGGTTAATCAACCCATCTGCATCAACATCAAGAAATGCGTCTGCGGCATTTGTCGGCGACAATCCTGCATCTTTGTGCAAATCCTCCCAATAATCCAACATGCCATCCTTGTCCATGTCGAAGCCACCCATTTCAAGTGTATTTGTAAGGCAATTCTCA
>JAZLMR010000051.1:0-22020 GCA_045598785.1 Kiritimatiellia bacterium | reverse complement strand
TTCCCGTTCATGAGATGTGCTTGCTCCAGAGTTGGACGAGCATATCATCTCAAAAATCGCCTCTTTTGTCAAGTGCGGGCGGGAATCCAATAATGACGCGGCGGATTGAGATTGAAATTAATCACCATGCGTCGGCCCTAGGCGAGGGCTTTTCGCGCTTGATTTTTGGGCGCAGTTTATGCTAAACTATTATCTCATTTTGTAACAGTAAGGAAGAAATAAAATGGCAAAGCGTGACATTCCGCTCGAGAGAGTGCGTAACTTCGGCATTATGGCCCATATCGACGGCGGCAAGACGACCACCTCGGAGCGTATTCTCTTTTATTCCGGCAAGAACTACAAGATCGGTGAGGTTCATGACGGTGCGGCGACGATGGACTTTATGGTGCAGGAGCAGGAGCGCGGCATCACGATTCAGTCGGCGGCTACGTGCGTTCAGTGGGGTGACTACCGCCTCAGCCTGATCGATACCCCCGGACACGTGGACTTCACGGCCGAAGTCGAGCGTTCGCTGCGCGTTCTGGACGGTGCGGTCGCGCTGTATTGCGCGGTCGGCGGCGTGCAGCCGCAGTCCGAGCAGGTGTGGCGTCAGTCCGAGAAGTATAAAGTGCCGAAGATTGCGTTCGTCAACAAGATGGACCGCGTCGGCGCGAACTTCTACGGCGTCATGGAGCAGATGAAGGCGCAGCTGAACGCCAATCCGGTGCCGATGGTGATTCCGATCGGTGCGGCCGAAACCTTTGACGGCGTCATTGACCTCATCAAGATGAAAGCCCTTTACTTCGATATGAAGAGCCTGGGCAAAACGGTCATCGAGAAGGACATCCCCGAGGAGTATCTCGAGAAGGCGCAGGAATATCGCCAGAAGATGGTGGAGTCTGCCGCCGAGCAGGACGATGCGCTCATGGAGAAGTTTTTCGCGGGCGAAGAGCTGACGAATGACGAAATCAAGGCGGCGATTCGCAAGGGTTGCCTTGCGCGCGCCATCACCCCGGCGTTCTGCGGCACGGCGTTCAAGGACAAGGGCATTCAGCCGCTCCTTGACGCGGTTTGCGATTATCTGCCTTCGCCGCTCGATACGGGCGCGGCGGTTTCGCAGGATAATCCCGATGAGAAGCGCGAGGTCTCCGATACCGAGCCGTTCTGCGGTCTGGCGTTCAAGATTATGAACGATCCGAAGTCCGGCGGCAAGATCACCTTCGTCCGCGTCTATTCGGGCACGATGAAGCTCGGCGAGGAAATGCTCGACTCGACGATCAACAAGGAGCAGCGCATCTCCCGCCTTTTCCGCATGCACGCGTCGAAGCAGGAGCCGCTTGAAGAGGCGCATGCCGGTGACATCGTCGCCTGCGTCGGCCTGACCGATACCCGCACTGGCGACACGCTGTGCGATCCCGAGCATCCGATCACCCTCGAGTCCATCGACTTCCCGGCGCCGGTTATCTCGGTTGCCGTCAAGCCGAAATCCCGCGGCGACAACGAGAAGCTCGGCGTGGCGCTGCACGCGCTCGCGATGGAAGACCCGACCTTCGTCGTCACCTTCGACCAGGAGACTTCCGAAACGATCATCGCCGGCATGGGCGAGCTTTACCTCGAGGTCATCGTCGACCGTCTGAAACGCGAGTTCAACGTCGACTGCGACGTCGGTGCGCCGCAGGTCGCCTACCGTGAGACGATCACGACGGCGGTTGACAACGAATACAAGCACGTCAAGCAGTCCGGCGGCCGCGGTCAGTACGCGCACGTCTGCCTCAAGCTCGCTCCGCAGGAGCCGGGCAAGGGCTTCGAGTTCGTCAACGAGGTCAAGGGCGGCGTGATTCCCACCGAGTATATCCCGGCGGTCGAGAAGGGCGTTCGCAAGGCGCTCGAGTCCGGACCGCTCGCGGGCTTCCCGGTGGTGGATGTCAAGGCGACCGTCTACTTCGGTTCCTATCACGAAGTCGACTCGAACGAATTCGCGTTCATCACCTGCGCGATGCAGTGCTTCAAGCAGGCCTTCCTCAAGGCCAAGCCGCAGCTGCTGGAGCCGATGATGGACGTCGAGGTCGTCACGCCCGAGCAGTACATGGGCGCGGCGAACGGCTCGATCAACCAGCGTCGTGGCCGCATCGAAGGCATGGAGGACCGTGCCGGCGTGAAGCTGCTGAAGGCGACGGTTCCGCTCGGGGAGATGTTCGGCTATTCGAACGCGATCCGCACGGTCACCCAGGGCCGCGGTTCCTTCACGATGATCTTCAAGCAGTATGAGGCGGTGCCGAAGAACATCGCGCAGGAAGTCATCGAGAAGCGCATCAAGGAAGGCAAGGTCCGTCCGAGCGCCGACTGATCGGGTTTCCCGAGTGTTGGCTGAAGCCGTCGTGGTCGCCACGACGGCTTTTATTTTGATATAATCTCTCTGATATGAGTGGATATAATTCCGTAGTCTGCATCAAGCAGGTGCCAGATACAACTAAAGTGACCGGTGAGGCCATGAAGGCCGACGGCACCATAAATCGGGCGGCGCTGCCGGCGATTTTCAATCCCGAGGACCGGAACGCGCTGGAGGCGGCGCTCTGGGTCAAGGAAACCTACGGCGGAACCGTGACCGTGATCACCATGGGCCTGCCCGCGGCGACGACCATTCTGCGCGAGGCGCTTTTTTGCGGCGCGGACCGCGCGGTGCTGGTCACGGACCGCAAGGCCGCCGGCTCCGATACGCTGGCGACGAGCTATATCCTTTCGCAGGCCGTGAAGAAGTTTAATCCGGACCTCGTTTTTTGCGGACGCCAGGCCATCGACGGCGATACGGCCCAGGTCGGCCCCCAGATCGGCGAGAAGCTTGACTGCGCGGTCGTCACCTACCTTGAGCAGCTGGAACTGGACGGCGATTTTGCGATCGCGACGCGCGATATCGGGACCGGCGTCGAGACTTGCCGCGCGAAGCTTCCTGCGCTCTTTACCGTCACGGAGAAGTTTGGGGAGCTGCGGCCTTTCCAGATGCGCCGGGTGATGAAATACAAGAACGCGGAGGTGGAAGTGCTGTCGTGTGACGACATCGGCTGCGAGGCGGACCGCTGCGGATTCGCCGGCTCGCCGACGAGCGTCAACAAGATCATGTCCGTCGTGCTGGCGGGCGGCGACTTCAAGGATGTCGCGCCCACTGACGAGGGAATCGCCGGACTTGTGAGTGAACTCATTGCGGACCATACGATTGGATGAAGAAACCACGGATTACACTGATTTCACGGATTAAAGTCAAAAGAGACAGGGACGGAACGAATCCGGGTAATCCGTGAAATCCGTGGTTGAAGGAAAGGGTTGATATGGACAGGACAAAAGGTGAGGTTTGGGTCTTTGCCGAGCAAGAGGAAGGCAAGCTTGCCGAAATCGCGTTCGAACTTCTCGGCAAGGCGCGGGAACTGGCGGACCGGCTGGGGGTCAAGGTCGGCGCGGTGCTGATGGGCTCCGGTGTTGAAGCGCTCGCGAAGCCGCTTTTTGAGGGCGGTGCAGACGTCGTGCATCTCATCGACGATCCCGCGCTCAAGGTCTTCAGGAACAAGGCGTACCGCCATGCGATGGTCGAGCTGGTGAAGGAATGCGCACCGCAGATCGTGATCTTCGGCGCGACGCACATGGGCCGCGATCTCGGCCCGTCGGTCGCGTCGGCGCTTCGGTGCGGGCTCACGGCGGACTGTACGGATCTTCAGATCGGCGATTATACCGACAAGAAGACGGGCGAGGAGTTCAAGAACATCCTCCAGCAGATCCGTCCGGCGTTCGGCGGCAACATCATCGCCACGATCGTGAATCCCCGTCACTGGCCGCAGATGGCCACGGTTCGCGAAGGGGTCATGAAGCCCCTTGACCGTTCCGAACTCAAACACTCAAACACTCAAACACTCAAACACTCCGCCCGTCTCGAGGGCGTGGAGATTCCGACGGAGGTCGTGGAGATCGTTCGAAAGGTTTCGAGCGTCAACCTGAAGGGGTCGCGTATCATCGTCGCGGGCGGCGCGGGCGTGGGTTCGAAGGAGAATTTCAGGCTGCTCCACGACCTCGCGGCGGCGCTGGGTGGCGCGGTCGGCGGATCGCGCGCGGCGGTGGACCTCGGCTATTGCGAGCACGAGCGGCAGATCGGGCAGACGGGCGTGACGGTCAGGCCCGCGCTGATGATCAGCTGCGGCATCTCCGGCGCGGTGCAGCATCTCGCCGGCATGCAGGACTCGCAGAAGATCATCGCCATCAACACCGACAAGGACGCCCCGATCTTCAAGGTCGCCCACTACGGCATCGTCGGCGACTTGAACGTCGTTATTCCCAAGCTCATCCGAGCGATCAGGAATAAGGGCTGAGTGGAGTTTGGGCGTGGAATTGACGCAAAACCGTCGTTGTACTATGCATTCCAAGCATTCGAGGTTGAGGTAATGGCAGATTGCGAACTAAGGAGAGGGTAAAGTTATGAGAATGAAAGGAACGTACACGGCACTGGCGCTATGTCTTTTTGCGGGATGTCAGTGTTATCGATGGCAGGGAGGCGTTGTCGATTCGACGCTTTTTAGCGAGAGGCCAGAAAAACCTCTCTGGATCACCGATTTGTCGTTTGAAGCTGATGTCGGCATTGATACCAGCGGTTTCGGCGGGCCTTGGAATGACTTGAAGAAACAAGGTGTCGGCTCATACGTCGCTGATGTAATGGCGGCGCTGCCCGAAGTGTATTCGACGAATGCGGTTTCGGAGCAAATATCCGTGGTCGTCAAGGTGATGAAGAATGATTCCTACTTCAATTTCGGAAAGTTTATCATTTCCCTTGGCTTCATCTGGCCGGAGGAAATGAAGGAGTCGCGCGAGTATGAAGTCTATGTTGTCCGCAATGGCGTGAGGTCAAATCCTGTTTTGTTGCGGACGGTTGAAGAGACGTGGATGGGCGAACCATGGACACTTGCGGTGCACTTCGCGTATCCTGATCGTGACGAGCGATTGTCGGAGACTGTCACAGGGCGAGGTTGTTTCCCGATCGATCTTCCCCGTACTCTCGATCTTTCCCGTGTGAAGATGAAAGCGCTGGCGAAAGCGATTTTGCTTGCGGCGCAGACGCGAACGCGATAGTAGGATGTGAGAGATGCACTTGATTTAATATGAGTTATATGTCATAATATGAGTGCTGTGGTGAAGAAGGCAAAAGAGGTTCTGTACACCGAAGAGGCCGAGGCATTCGCAAAGGAATTGCCGCGACTTTCGAAGGTCAAGCTGGTGGCGATCACGAGCTTGCTTGAAATTCAGGGACGGCTCAACAAGCCTCATGCCGAGAAGATCGAGGGTCAGGAGAACCTTTATGCCATCACGATCCACACGCGCGACAATCCGCGGGTCTTCTATGCCTATGACACGGGAACAGTCGTGTGGTTGTTGAGCGGGTACTACAAGAAAACACAGAAGATTCCTCAACGTGAATTGAATCGTGCGTTGGAGATCAGGAGGAAACTGGGGCTATGAACGAGGATTACATCGCCAAGCGTCGCGCGGCGACAAAGTCGTTTCAAGACAAGGTGCGTGCCTTGCCTGAATATGCCGCTGTACAGGCGGAAGTGGAACAGGAAAACGCTCTCGCCAATCTGATGATCGAGGCGCGTGAGCGTGCCGGCTTCACGCAGGCGCAGGTCGCCGCGAAGATGGGCATCGGGCAGTCGGCGTTTTCCCGTATGGAACGGGGCAACACGACGATCAAGAACTTCCTCAAGTGCTTGAAAATTTGCGGTTATGCCTTGCAGTTGGTCCCTGATCGACGGGGTGCCGCGTGTTTGTAATCAATCAGCATTTCACCTTCACCTCTTATTTTCACCTCAAATGGCGAACTTCTACAAGGACAACAAGGACATTGAGCAGGTTATCGACGCGCTCGACTTGAGCGAGGTCGCGACGCTTCTGGAAGAGGATTTCAAGTTCGCGAAGGAGTATGACTTCGCGCCGAAGAGCGCGGCCGACGCAATCGACAACTACAAGCGCGCGATTGACATCTGCGGCGATGTGATGGCGAACCGCATCGCCCCGCTCGCCGAGGAGACGGACCAGGTCGGGAATGTCCTCAACGAGGACGGATCCGTGACTCGTGCCCCCGGCATTGAGCTGGCGATCGAGCTCTTCGGAAAGACCGGTCTCATGGGCGTGCAGATCCCGTATTACCTGGGCGGGCTCAACATGCCGTGCACGGTCCTCACCGCCTGCAACGACATCGTGAGCCGTGGCGACGCTTCGCTCATGAACATCTTCGGGCTCCAGGGCATCGCGGAAATCATCAACGCGTTCGGTGACGAGGAGATGAAGCGTGAGTATGTGCCGAAGCTGGTCTCGGGCGAATGGACGGGCGCGATGGTCCTTACCGAGCCGGATGCCGGGTCGGATCTGCAGAGCGTCAAGACGTCCGCGCATCAGGACGCGAACGGCAACTGGTTCGTGAACGGCGTCAAGCGCTTCATCACCAACGGCTGCGGCGAGGTGCTGCTGGTCCTCGCGCGGACGGAAGCGGGGACGACGGACGGACGCGGCTTGAGCTGCCTCCTCGTCGAGAAGGGGCCGTGGGTCAAGGTGCGTCGTCTGGAGAACAAGCTCGGCATCCACGGCTCGCCGACTTGCGAGATGGTCTTTACCGAAGCGCCGGCGAAGTTGATCGGGCAGCGGAAGCGCGGTCTCATCACCTATGTGATGACGCTCATGAACGGCGCGCGCATGGGCATTGCGGCGCAGGGCGTCGGCATCGGCGAGGCGGCTTACCGCGCGGCGCGCGACTATGCGGCGAGCCGCAGGCAGTTCGGCGACACGATCGACAAGCTCGCGCCGATCCGCGAAATTCTCGCAACGATGTCGGTCGAGGTGCAGGCGGCGCGTGCGCTCACCTACTACGCGGCGAAGAATGTGGACCTGGAGACGGGATTGACGCGCAAGTTCGATCAGCTCAAGGGTTCGCCGGAGGCGCCCGCCGTGCGGACGCGCATGAAGCTCGTCGGCGCGTTCAACAAGATGCTGACGCCGATGGCGAAGTACTACGGCTCGGAGATGTCGATGCGCAATTCGATGAGCGCGATTTCCGTGCTCGGCGGCTCCGGGTACATGAAGGACTATCCGGTCGAGCGTTACCTCCGCGACAGCCGCATCACGACGATTTACGAGGGTACCTCGCAGCTGCAGGTCGTGGCGGCAGTCGCCGGCGTCACGGGCGGGCTCGTCAAGGACGTGATCGTCGACATCTTCGGCAAGGCCGACTGGCAGCCGGAGCACCCGCGCATGACGGCGCTCCTTGCCGACCTGGACGCGGCGATCGAGTATGTGAAGGGCCGTGAGGATGCGCACGTGTACCTGGATCTTTCGGCGCGGAAATTCGTCGATGCGGGCATTGCGCTGGTCGTCGCGGCGCTTTTTCACCAGCTGTCGCTCAAGATTCCGGAGAAGGGCAAGGCGCTCATGCACTGGATGATGACCGAATTCCCGCGCGTTCGTGCGGGGCTTGAACAAGTGCGGTCCGGCTATGCCGGCGCGGTGGAGGACTTTGAGTCGCTGGCCCCGGCGGTGGCTGCGGAATGAAAGCAGGCGGAGTGACGCTGGTCGCGGCGGCGGCGCTAGTCGGGCTGGCGGCGGGCCGGTGGCTCTGGCCGGTGGCTTCGGATGCCGAGCCGGCGACGGTGAAAAAAGTGGCCAAGCCCAGGGTGCTGGCGGATCGGGGGCTGGAGACTTCCAATCGGGCCTTGCGCGCGCGGGTGGCCGAGCTGGAGCGGCAGCTGGCCGAGTTGCGTCGCGCGGATGCAGCCGCGGGGTCGAATGCCGTTTCGGCGACGGTTTCGGAGCGGCCGACGACCGGGAATCCCCGGGAATGGCTGGAGAAGCTGAAGGCGACCGATCCTCAGCGTTATCAGCAGACGACCAATCGCTTTGCCCGCTGGCGGCAGCATCGCGAGGCGCGTAATCGCGCCAAATTGGATTTCCTGTCGTCAGTTGACGTCTCGCGCATGGGGGCGGCGACCCGTGAAACTCATGCGGCGCTGGCGGAAGCGCTGACGCGGCGCTCGGAGCTGGAGGCGGAGTTCCACCGCGAGGACCTGTCGGACGACGAACGGCGCGAGCTGTTCGAGGAGTGGCGCTCGCTGGAGCGTGAGACTCGCCGGCTGAATCACGAGGAGCGAAAGAATCTGCTGGCGGAAACGGCGGCGTCGCTGGGTTTTGAGGGCGAAGACGCCCAGGAGCTGACGACGACGATTCAGGAGATCATTCAGGCGACGGAATCCGATTGGGGTCCGAGGGGTTTTGGCGGTCGGCGCGGCGGGCCCCCGCCGCCGCGTTAAGCGGTAAACGCGGCATAAGGCCTTTGCAGTCAGAAACTAGGGAGTGGCGATGAAAAAGATAGTAGTGCTGGGTTCGACCAATACCGACATGGTGATCACGGACAAGAAGCTGCCGGTGCCGGGCGAGACGATTTCCGGCGGGCGGTTCATGATGAATGCCGGTGGCAAGGGCGCCAATCAGGCGGTGGCGGTCGCGCGTCTCGCCGCGAAGCGCGGGCAGTGCACCTTCATCGCCAAAGTCGGCAACGACCTCTTCGGACGCGAGACGGCCGCGCGTTTGCGGCGTGACGGCATTGACGCGCGGCTGGTGGTGGATCGCCAGACTGCCTCCGGCACCGCGCTGATTCTCGTCGATGCCCGAGGGCAGAATCTCATTTCGGTGGCGTTGGGCGCCAACGGCACGCTGTCGCCGAAGGACATCGCGCCGTTTCGAAAGGACATTGAAAACGCGGCCGCCTTGCTGTTGCAGCTGGAAACGCCGATTGCCACGGTGCTGGCGGCGGCCAAGTGGGCGCAGGCGAAGGGCGTTCCCGTGATTCTCAATCCGGCGCCGGCGGCGAAGCTGCCGAAGGAACTCTACCGGTGCCTCGAATGGATTACGCCGAACGAGACCGAGGCCGAGCTGCTGACGGGCATTGCGGTGAAGGATGCGGCCAGTGCCGCGCGTGCGGTGGCGGTCTTCAAGCGGCGCGGGGTGAAGCATGCGCTCATTACGATGGGGGCGAAGGGCGTTTATTGCGGAAATTGCGGCAAGCTTTATCCGTCGAAGCGGGTCAAGGCGGTGGATTGCGTGGCGGCGGGGGATACTTTCAACGGTGCTTTCGTGGTCGCGCTAGCCGAGGGCAAGTCCGTTCCGGAGGCGATTGCCTTCGCCCAGCGGGCGGCCGCCATTTCCGTGACCCGCCCGGGCGCCCAGGCTTCGATTCCCCGTCGCCGGGAACTGGTGCGCGCCTGAGGCCCGGTTTTCGCCGATTTACTGCCCCATAAGGCGGGGAATTATGATAAAATATACCGAAAGTTTCCATCTTACAGGAGAATGTGATTGAAATGAAGACTGAAGTCAAGAATTTGGACAAGTGTCAGGTTAAGCTTACCGTAACGCTCGGGGCGGACGAGGCGCAATCGGCCATCAAGGATGTCGAGAAGGTGTTTCTGCGCGAGGCGCAGCTGCCCGGTTTCCGCAAGGGCAAGGTGCCGCTGGCGCTCATTCGCAAGGAGTTCGCGAGCGGGCTCAAGCAGGAGATCGAGCGGGCGATTTTCCAGAAGCACTATCCGGAAGCGGTCAAGGCCGAAAAGCTCGACGAGGTCGCACTCGCCAATGTCGAGGAGATGAAGTATGACGAGAATGGCGCGAGCTTCGTGGCGACGGTTGAAGTGAAGCCAACGTTCAAGCTGCCGACCTACAAGGGGCTGAAGATCGAGTTCCGCGATGCCAAGGTCGAGGAGGCGGCGGTTACGGAGCAGCTGCAGCGGCTTCGGGCGGCCTATGCGAAATACGAAGACGCCAAGGAGGGCGAGGCGGTTCAGGAAGGCGATTTCGTGCAGATCGACTATTCCGGCACGGTCGGCAAGAAGCCGATTCTCGAGATCAATCCCGAGGCGAAGATCGTGGCCGAGGGCAAGGGCTTCTGGACGCAGGTCGAAGAGGGCCGCTTCCTGCCGGAGATCCTGGACGCGGTCAAGGGCATGAAGACCGGCGAGACCAAGGAAGGCGTCAAGGCGAAGTTTGACAAGGAGTCCGCGCCCGAGGGGCTCAAGGGCGAGAAGGCCGTCTACACGGTCACGCTCAAGTCGTTCCGCCGGCGCATTCTGCCGACGGACGCCGAGTTCGTCGAAAAGGCGAAGGCCGAGTCGCTGGAAAAGCTGACGGCGACGATCCGCGAGTCGATGGAGAAGAGCGCGGTCGAGCAAGAGCGTTCGCGGCGGGAGAGCGAGGCCGTCGATCTGCTCATGAAGAAGGTCGACTTCGAGGTGCCGGCCTCGCAGGTGCGCCGCGCGATGGACGGCTATCTGCAGCAGCTCGCGGAGCGGGCGCAGCATTCCGGCCTCAATGCCGAGTATTTCGAGAAGAACCGCGACCAGATCCTCAAGGACGCCGAGGCGGTGTCCGAGCGTCAGGTCCGCCTGTGGTATGTGATCGACGCGATTGCCGCGGCCGAGAAGATCGAGGCGAAGGACGAGGAGAAGGGGCTCAAGGTCGTCGAGTTCATTCTCGCCAACGTGAAGAAGTGATGATGAAAGACTATATGATTCCCTATGTGGTCGAGCAGACCGGCAAGGGCGAGCGGACTTACGACATCTACTCGCGGCTGCTCCTGGACCGGATCGTCTTCATTTCGGGCGAGGTGAACGACGAGATGGCCAATGCCATTTGCGCCCAGCTGCTGTTCCTGCAGTCGCAGGATCCGAAGAAGGAGATTTCGGTCTATGTCAATTCGCCGGGCGGCAGCGTCACGGCGGGGCTGGCGATCTACGACACGATGCAGTTCGTGAAGTGCCCGATCGCCACCTACTGCATCGGTCAGGCGGCGTCGATGGGCGCGGTGCTGCTCTCGGCGGGCACGAAGGGGCGGCGGTTCTCGCTGCCGAACTCGCGCATCATGGTGCATCAGCCGTCGGGCGGCGCGGAAGGCAAGGCGACGGACATTGAGATCACCGCGAAGGAGATCTTGCGGCTCAAGGACGTGCTGAACGGCATTCTCGCCAAGCATTCCGGCAAGAAGTTCGCCGAGGTGGTCAAGGATACCGAGCGCGACTATTTCATGAGCGCCGAAGAGGCGAAGAACTGGGGGCTCATCGACGAGGTTCTCGGTTAAACGACCGCGGCGGTGATGACCGGCGGCGAAGGAAGCGAAATAAGTGAAGCGAGAGCAGGAATACATTTGCTCCTTTTGCGGGCGCAGTTCCAGGGAGGTGACGATCATTCCCGGCGCGGATGGCAACATCTGCGTCGATTGCGTAAGGCACGCCGGCGAAATGATCGCCCGTCACGAGCGGCAGGCGAGTAAGGTGCCGCCGTTGCCGCCGACGCCGACCCCCAGGGCCATCAAGGAGTTTCTCGACCAGTACGTCATCGGCCACGAGGAGGTCAAGAAGGTGCTGGCGGTGGCGGTGCACAACCATTATCGCCGGCTGGAGGCGGCCGAGGCCAAGGCCCAGGGCGGCGCGGGGAAGCGCGCCGCGGGCGACGCCTTTGCCGACGTGGAGATCGAGAAGTCCAATATTCTGCTGATTGGCCCGACGGGCACCGGCAAGACGCTCCTGGCGCGGACGCTGGCGAAGCTGCTGGGCGTGCCGTTTGCGATCGGCGATGCGACGGTGCTTACGCAGGCGGGCTATGTCGGCGAGGACGTCGAGAACCTGGTGCGCTATCTGCTGCAGAACGCCGACGGCAATGTCGAGCTCGCGAAGCGCGGCATCATCTACGTCGATGAGATCGACAAGATCGCGTCTAAGACTGACAATGTCTCAATTACGCGCGACGTCGGCGGCGAGGGCGTGCAGCAGACGCTGCTGAAGCTGATCGAGGGCACGACTTGCCGGATTCCGCCGAAGGGCGGGCGCAAGCATCCCGACCAGGAATACATTGAAGTCGACACTTCCAACATCCTCTTCATCTGCGGCGGTGCGTTTGTCGGGTTGGACAAGATCGTCGCCAGCCGCAAGGGGCAGCGGGTAATCGGCTTTGCCAGCGGGGAGGAGCCGACGGCGGAGCGCGCGGCGGCGGATTCAAGCACGATCAATCCCATGGACGTGCGCCCGGAGGATCTGGTGAAGTTCGGGCTTATACCTGAATTCACTGGGCGGCTGCCGGTCATCACGACGATGAAGAGTCTCAGCGAGGATGATCTCGTGCGGGTGCTCACGGAGCCGCGGAATTCGCTGGTCCGGCAATATCAGAAGCTATTGGCGATGGATGGCGTTGAGCTGGAGTTCGAACCGAAGGCGCTCAAGGAGCTGGCCAAGGCGGCGCTGGAGCGCAAAACTGGCGCCCGGGGGCTTCGGGCCGAAATGGAACGGCTGATGACCGAGGTGATGTATGAAGCTCCGGGCAACGACCAGATGCAGAAGGTGGTCGTTACGCCGAAGATGATCAAGGAGCGTCTATGCAACTGACTTTGCTCAAATCCAAGCTGCATCGCATTCGGGTGACCGAGGCCTGCCTGGATTACGAAGGGTCGCTCACGCTGGATCCCGACGACATGGAGGCGGTGGGCATCGTGCAATGGGAAAAGATCCTTTGCGCCGATGTGGAAAACGGTCATCGTTTCGAGACTTATGCGATTGCCGGCCGGCGCGGCAGCCATGTCTGCTGCCTTAACGGGGCGGCGGCGCATCAGGGCCAGGTCGGCGACCGGTTGATCGTGATGGCGTTTGCGCGCCTGGAGGCTTCCGAGGCGCAGGGCTTTCAGCCGCAGATCAAGCATTTTCATTGAGGGGGGCGTCGCCGTGACCGATGCCCATTGTCACGTTTCCGCCGGCGACCCCGAGGTTCGGGAGCTGCTGATCGGGCGGGATTTTTTCGGGACTCATCCTTGGTCGGCGGCGACGGTGGACTTGGCGGCGGAAGTGGCGGCCTTGCGCGCGGCGCTGACGGCCCGGCCGGCGGCGGGCGTGGGCGAGATCGGGCTGGATCGGCTCCGGGAGCGGGAGATTTCGCCGGCGATGCGCGAGCTCTTTGAACGGCAGCTCGACCTGGCGGCGGAATTGCAGCGGCCGGTGGTTCTTCATGGTGCGAAGTGCTGGGGGCAGGTGCTGGCGGCGATCTCGCGTCTGCCGCAGCGTCCGCCCGCTTTCCTGTGTCATGGGTTTTCCCGTTCGGACGGATTGTTGCCCGACATCGAGCGGCTCGGCGGCTTTGTATCCGTCGGGCCGGCGGTCCTTAACGATCATGCGGTAAATTATCGCGAGCTGGTGCGCAAGCTGCCGGCAAAATGCCTGCTGCTGGAGACTGACCGCACGGCGGAGAATGCCGCGGAGTGTCCGCCGCTGGGGGACATCCTGGTCAAGGTGGCCGAGCTGCGCTCCATGTCGGCGGAGGCACTGGCGGCGTTGACGGATGCCAATGCGTCGCGATTTTTCCCTAAGGAGGTCTGAGATGCAGAATCGGCGCGAATTTCTCGGGGCATTGGGCGCAACGGCGGCGCTGGCGGGTTGGGGCGCGGCTCCGTCGGAGCCCGAGTCATTCGGGGCCGAGCGTTTGCGGCTGGCGGTGCTGGCGGACATTCATATTTCCGACGAGCGGCAGCAGCCGTATTTCGAGCGGGCGCTGCGGGCGTTTGACGACTGGGGCTGCGACGGCGTGCTGGCCTGCGGCGATCTTGCGGATCACGGGCTCAAGGAGCAGCTGGCGCTCGTCGCGGAAACTTGGTTTAAGGTGTTTCCCGACGGCAAGGGCAAGGACGGGCGGCCGGTTGCCAATCTAATGCACTATGGCGACCACGATATGTCGGTCAGTTATGGCCAGCGACCGGAAGTGCGCAAGCTGCTGGCGGGGGCGGATCCGATGCCGCACTTTCTGCATACGGGCGACAATCGGCAGCGGGCTTGGGAGGAATGCTTTGGGGAAAAGTACGAGCCGATTACGGTCAAGACCGTCAAGGGCTATGCCTTTGTTCTCTACCATTTCGATCGCGATGTCCGTGGGCGTGGCAATGGCGCGCCCGGGCTGGAGGCGGTGCTGAAAAACCTGAAGTTCGACCCGTCGAAGCCGCTCTTCTACTCTCAGCATCGTCCTATCCAGGCAACGAACTACCTGCATGCCGGGGACAATGGCGAGACGACGGCGCTCTTTTCGAAAATTCCCAACCTGATCGCCTTTACCGGGCATTGTCATATTCCCGCGACCGAGGAGCGGTCGATCTGGCAAGGGGCGTTCACCTCGATTCAGGTGCCGTCGCTCAGGTACAGCTGGACGCGCGGCGGGCGTGAAAACAGCTATTCGGAACTGGACCGGCCGGCGCTGCCGCCCTACAAGCTGCTGCCGGAGTTGAGTCTGGGCGCCCAGGTGGCCAATCAGGGATTGTTCTGCACCGTCTATGAGCGGGCGCTAGTTATTCGGCGCTGGAATTTCTCCAACCAGAGTTCGCTGGGGCCGGACTGGGTGGTGCCTTTTGATTCGTTTTCAATGCCGCCAGCGGCGAAGCCGTTTGCTTTTGCCTGCCGGGCGAAGACGGTTGGCATTCCGCAGTTTGGCGCCTCGGCCCAGGTTACGGTGAAGTTTTCGCGGCGGTCGGACCGAGGCGGAAATCAGCGGGAGTGCTTTGACGTGGAGTTCCCGGCGGCCAAGGCGGCGAACGGCCATCCGGCGGCCAATGATTATTCGGTGCGGCTGGAGTTGCAGACGGCCGAGCTCGAGCGGGTGCTCCTGGAGAAGCGGGTTTACGGGCGGCAGTATGTGATTGGAGACCGGGACGAGGCGCCGGTCGTGTGTCCGTTTTCGGTGGACGAGGTGCCGAAAGGCTGTCGGTTGCGGTTTGTGGTGCGGCCGCTGAACACTTTTGACGGTGCCGGTGCGGCGCTGGTCACGCCTTGGGAGTTTCGCTCGTGGGGCAAGACGCCGGCTGAGGCCGCCGAAGAAGCGCGGGCGATTATCGCCGAAGCCCGCCGTCCGAAAGGCCCGATGGGGCCTTCGCCTAGTTGCCAGAAGGCCAAATAAGTGCTATACTATAATAAATTTTCAGTCAAATAAGGCTAATTGCTAATGGCGAAAGAAGAAGATCAGGCGATTGAAGTTACAGGCACGGTGACGAAGGTGTTGCCGGCGACTATGTACAAGGTGCAGCTGGAAAACGGGCACGAGGTGCTGGCCCACATTTCCGGCAAGATGCGCAAGTTCTTCATCAAGATTGCCATTGGCGACAAGGTTACGGTTGAGATTTCGCCCTATGACTTGGGCAAGGGCCGTATCACTTATCGGCACAAGGTCTGATACCGGCCTTTAGATTCGTTTTAATCGTTAAAAACTCAAGGAGAAAAATACCATGTCAGGTCACAGCCACTGGGCGACAATCAAGCGCGCAAAAGGCGCGGCGGATGCGAAGAAGGGCAAGATCTTCTCGAAACTCGGCAAGGAAATTACCATTGTCGTGAAGGCGAAGGGCGGCAATCCCGACAACAACCCGACCCTGCGTACGCTCATCGCCAAGGCCAAGGCGGCGCAGATGCCCAATGACAACATCGACCGCGCCATCAAGAAAGGCACGGGCGAGCTGGAGTCGGCGGCGCTGGTCGATCGCCAGTATGAGGGCATCAAGGGCGGTACGGCTGTCGTGGTCAACGTGCTCACCGACAACACCAATCGCGCGGCGGCGGAAGTCGGCAACGTGTTCAAGAAGAACGGCCTGGAATTCGCCAAGCAGGGCAGTGCGACGCGTCTCTTTGACCGTATGGGTCAGATCATGATTCCGGCGGCCGACGGCGTCGACGAAGACAAGGTTACGGAAGTCGCGCTGGAGTGCGGCGCCGAAGACGTGGTTTCCGAAGACGGCGGCTTTACGGTCAAGTGCCAGCCGAACGACTACACCACGGTGCTGGAGGCGATCAAGGCGGCCGGCATTGCGGTGGACGAGGAGAACAGCTCGGTCGGGCTGGTCCCGAATATGATGAACCCGGTGGCCGATGTCGCGGCCGCGAAGGCGATCAACAAGTTCGTGGAGATGCTGGAAGACCTCGAGGACGTGCAGGACGTCTACACCAACATGGAGACGACTGACGAAGTTGACGCGGCGCTCGAAGCCGAGGGCTGAGATAAGTCAATTTCGCGGTTGACGGAGTGGCGCGTGGTATGGTATACTACGCGCCACTTGCTTATCGGTGGGATACTCAAGCGGTCAACGAGGGCAGACTGTAAATCTGCTGGCTTACGCCTTCCAAGGTTCGAATCCTTGCCCCACCACCAAATTGAAAACCCTTGCGAAGGCAGGGTTTTTTGTTTTGGGGAAGAAAACAGGGTCATCTCTTTTCAGGGGGATGAAAGTGCGACTTTGCACTCGCACCCACGCAGTTGCTGATGACTGGGCATATATGGTAAAATTCCTTTGACTATGGAAGCGGCGATTTGGTTTGTAAGATCGGAGGCAGGGCAGGTTTACGGCCCCGCCAATTTGGCGACACTGTGCAGTTGGGCGGAAGAGGGCCGGGTGGAGCCGACGGGCTTCGTTTCTAGCGACCGCATTTCCTGGATGCCGGCGCAGACGATGCCGGAATTGGGGATGAGCTGGCTGGTGGAGATTGAGCCGGGCAAGGTGTTCGGTCCGTTCAATCGCGCCTATGTGAGCCAGATGACGAAGGACGGGCTGTTGGATCCGGCGGCCAAGTTGTACCGGCGGCACGATTTGCCCATTGATGAAGATCCGCCGCCGGTCGAGAAGATCGTCGAAGTCGAGAAGGTGGTCGAGAAGCGGGTGGAGGTGCCGGTAGATCGAATCGTCGAAAAGGAAGTGATGGTCGAGGTGCCGGTCGAAAAGATCGTGGAGAAGATCGTCGAGGTGCCGGTCGAGAAGATCGTCGAGAAGGTGGTGGAAGTGCCGGTGCCGGAACCGGCGCGCACGCAGCTGGTGGTGCCGGAGGTGGTAGACCCGGTGGGCGACGAGCCCCCGGTTGCCTCGACGGCGTCAATGTTCCGCGGATTGGATCGCGAGCGTCTGGCGGCACTGGAGAAGGCGGCGCAGCGCGAACTTTCGCAACGCGGTAAATTTCATTTCGCCTCAGGTCTCTTCGGGAGAAAGTAACGATGGAAGAACGGAAGTGGTACTTGCGGACTCAAGACGAGACTTTCGGCCCCGAGACCGAAGCTCAGCTGATATCCTGGGCGGAACTCGGGCGAATTCAGCCGGGGCAGGAGGTGTCTTGCGACAATCTTATCTGGCAGCGGGTGGAAGAGGTTCCGTTCCTGGACATGCGGTTTTCCATCGACATCGGTGACGGCAATCCCCGCGGGCCGTTCAATCGGGCGGCGGCGGAAGCTCTGCTGGCCTCCGGGCGGTTGCCGCCGGTTTCCACGTTGGTGGAGGTGCGGGAGCCGTTTGCCGAGCCGGCTGCGGCTGAGGAAGTTCCGGCGACCGCGGAACCCGCGGCGGAGTTGCCTGTGGAAGCGCCGGCGGAACCGGTCGGGGAAGCGGAGTCGGCGGAGCCGGAGCCGAAAGTGGTCGAGAAGATTGTCGAAAAGATCGTCGAGAAGGAAGTCCGCGTCGAGGTTCCGATCGAGAAGATCGTCGAGGTGCCGGTAGATCGAATCGTCGAAAAGGAAGTGATGGTCGAGGTGCCGGTCGAGAAGATCGTCGAGGTGGAGAAGATTGTAGTCGATGACCGGCGGGTTCGGGAGCTGGAAGTTCAACTGCGCGAGGCGGCGGAACGCGAAAGTCGGCACATCCAGGAACTGGAGGGCAGACTCAAGGAGGCGTCCGAGCGGGAAGGCCGGCGGGTTCAGGAACTGGAGGGCCGGCTTCAGGAGGCGGCCGAACGGGAAAGCCGTCGGGTTCAGGACCTGGAGGACAAGCTCAGGGAGGCCGCCGAGCGCGAGGCCAAGCTGGTCGAACAGGTGCATCATCTGGAGGATGAGCTGCGGCGGTTGCCGCAGGCGGCGAGCGAAGTTGCCGACATTCAGGCGGCGGTCTATTCGATCATGCGCAATGAAAGCGAGGAGATTGCCAAGACGCTGGAGCTGGAGAAGAAAGTATTTGAGGAGCTTAAGCAGCGCCACCTCGGCCGGGTGGACGCCCTGTTGGAGCGTCGGCGCGAACTGCTTCGCCGTTCGGGAGTGAATATCGAGGACATGACGCGCAAGGCGCTGTTGGAGCGGCCGGAGGATCCGCGGACGGTGCAGTTGCGCAAGGAGTTGGACGAGCTTCGGCGCCAGAATGAGCGGTTGCAGCTGGATTCGTCGCGGGAAATCAAGGAGCTTCAGGATCAGTTGCATTTGCGCGACACCGAGGACAGGCGCCTGTCGGAGGAACTTAAGGACGTGACGCAGCTTCGGCAGGAAATCGAGCAGTTGCGCGAGCAGCTGCAGCGGCGGGAGAAGGCCTTGCTGGAGGAGCGGCAGCGCAACGAGGAGTTGGTGCGGCAGCAGGCCTCCAGCCAGCAGGTGCTGATGGCGCGGCTGGCGTCGCTGGAGTCGCCGTCGATCGGCACGGCGCAGTCGTTGGCCACTAACCAGAGTCGCGAGGCGCGGCAGGTCAAGTTACCTAATTGGATGCGGTTGAAGCGATGAGTCTGATTCTCGCATTGCTGGCGACCCTGTCGATCTGGGAGTATCCCGCCCGGTATCCCGAGCATGTGCGCCTGCGCAATCAGTTTGTCGCCGCGTTGCGCGAAGGGGATACGGCGACGATGGAGGAGACTTGCCGCAAGGGGGTGAAGCTGTTGCCGGACGACCCGACCTGGCATTACAACCTCGCCTGTTCGCTCGCCTATTTCGCCAAGCGCGAAAAGGAGTCCTTCGACGAGCTGGAGACGGCCATCGACCTTGGTTTCCGTGATGCCGACGCCATCGCCAAGGATTCCGATCTTCGCCGGCTGGCCCAGCACGATCGTTATGCGGAGCTCATCGAATATGCCAAGTCGATGGCGCTGCGGCCGCTGATGACGGGGCCGCTGGCGAATGTCGAGGCGACTGGCATCTTCGGCCGGCAGATTGCGCTCGGCGAGCAGAACTTCGGCTGGGATTTTGACCTCGGGTGCTTTGTCGCCCAACTGAAGCTGGCGCCCGCCTCGGCCGGTGGGAATGTCGGCGACCTCTATATGAACCGTGACGGCGGGCATTCGCAGCTCAATGTCGCGGCCTACCCGGGGCTTACCGTCGTCAAGCTGGATCAGTCCGGGCGCGAGCGCGGGCTGGACCGGGCGGTGCCGAACATCCTTTTCCCGTATCCGGTCTTCGGCAACAGCTCGCTCGCCTATACGCAGCCGAAGTTCTGGCGGTCGTTGCCGCGGGCGCTGGTCACGACGGAGCTGTCGCGGCTGAATGCGATGCTGCGGCTCTATCTGAGCAATCAGGTCTGGGTGTTTCCGTCCAATGCCGATACGGCGCCGGTCGGGACTAACGGCGATGTCTTTGCCTCGATTACGCCCTATTGGCTGACCACGGCGGGGCGCAGTTTTTCCGATCAGCCGTATCTGCGCGCGGCGCTGGAGGTTTCGCGGTCGCTGCCCGCCGAGACGAAGCGCGAGGCGGTGCGGCAGGGTTTGCTGGCGCCAACGGTGCAGACCCTGATCCGCAAGACGCTGCGCGGCGTCGCCAACGAGGCCGACTACCTTTCCGCGCGGGCGCATCCGACCGCCTTGCCGCCGGGCGGGGTGGACACGAATCGGCTCGTCGCGGCCGCGGCGCAGCTTTCCGCGAAGGCGATTCCGCCGCTGGCGGTCATTCGGGTCACGACCCCGGAAGTGCCGTCTTCAAGTCCGTGGCCAGAGCTTTCCTATACGACGCCCTTTGCCTGGGCGTATGTGTTGCGCGCGGAAGTCGAGGAGCGGGAGTTCGTCATTTCCGCCAGCGGGGCGGCCGAGTTCGAGTTTGCGCATACGCATGGCGAAAACGCCTTGGTGAAATTGGAGCGGCTGACGCCGAATTCGGCCAGGGTCACGCTGCGGCGGAGCGGGCTCAATCCCACCAACCGCGTGGACATTGCCGTTTTCGGGCGGAATCCCGGAACCGGTTGGGGTGCGCCGAGCTATGTCTCGTTTGCGCGTATGGATCCGACGGCGGCGTATTCGGACCCCGTGCTTTCGCCGCTCGGCCCGCCTGAGGGAAAATGAAATATCTGCTTGCGCCGCTGGCCGGCTTTACCGACGCGCCGTTTCGCCGGCTTTGCGCCGAAGGCGGGGCGGATCTCGCCTACACGGAAATGGTGTCGGCTGCCGGGCTCGCCCACGGGTCTTCGCCGACGCGGCACCTGCTGGAGACGATGCCGGGCGAGGGGCCGGTGGCGGTGCAGGTTTTCGGCGCCCGCGAGTCGGACCTGGCCTTTGCGGCGGCGGAAATCGATCGGCTCAACCGGCGCGAGCATCGGTTTGTGGAGCTTAATCTCAATGTGGGCTGCCCGATGGCCAAGGTGACCCGCGAGGGCGCGGGGGCGAAGTTGATTGAAGATCCCGGAAAGATCGGGCGGCTGCTGAAGGCGATGGTCGACAACACCGAGCTGCCGGTCACGCTGAAGACGCGGCTGGGGCCGCGGCCGGGCTGCACCAATGTGTTTGAGATCCTTGAGGCGGCCGAGGCGGCCGGGGCGAAGGGGATTGCGGTGCATGCGCGCTATACCACGCAAATGCACGGCGGTCCGGTGCATCTGGATCAGTTGGCGGCAGTTGTCGCCCGCGCGCGGATTCCGGTGATTGGCAACGGGTCGGTGACGGATGCGACGACGGCCGCGGCGATGGCGGCGACCGGGGTTTCGGCGATTATGGTCGGTCGGGCGGCACTGGCGAACCCGGGTGTTTTCGGCGAGCTGAAGGGGGCGGGGCCCGCGCCGGATCGGCAGCAGTGCTTTCGCCGGCATCTTCAGTATCTGCTGGAGTTCCGCGAGCAGCTCGTGCGGGCCTTTCCCGGGGATCACATTGCCTCAGCGGATGGCTTTGCCTCGGTCAAGCTGCATACGCATTTGTTTCGCTACTTCAGCGGGCGTCCCGGCGCGGCGGCCTTGCGCGCCAGGCTGAACGGCATTCGCACGCTGGCGGAAATCGAGGACATTGACAAGTCCTAAATATTTGTGCTATCATCTGCACAAATGAGTGGGATATTGATTGTGGCCCGCGCGCCAGTGGATTGCGACGTGCTTAAGGCATTGCTAAGGCTCGGAGGGCGAGAAGCAATGTCGATATCCTCGATTTGGGCGGCCATCGACTATTTGGATCTGGCGGCGAATTCGCTGACGGTGGCGCTGGTGGAGGATGAACTGTTGCTCCGAACCACGCTTAGGGAGCATTTGCCGGCTCCGTCCAAATGCTCGATTGTGGCATTGTCGCGTTCCTGTACGGCGACTGAGCGCAACCGGCTTCGGCAGCTGGGAGTGGTCGAGATCTTAGCTAAGCCTTACGAATGCGAGGCGCTGCAGGCGCTGGTGCGGCGGCTGGGGTAGGCTCAAATCCGATTTACCCTGCGCTTTAGCGGCGTTGATTTTTTGTTTGTGGCGTCGCGCTTTGAATGGGCTTTGAGTGGCCTAGCATTGATTTGCTTTCCAGCGTGCGACCGATTTGGCGCGTCCGGCTCGCTGCCAATAACGGGCCGCCGCTGAAAGCCTCGACCCGCTCCGCGTATACATATACGCGTTCGGGGTCGGTCTTTGCGCGGCGGCCTCGTTCTTGTTTGCTCGCCGGCCTTGTTTTCGCCAAATCGGTCGCGCTTGCAACTCTGGTCGAGTTCGTCGTCGGGGTTGGCCGTCGAGCCTCGCTGCCGCTCATCGTCCGGCTCCTCCCGGCGCTTTCATCCGCGAATGCGGGCGCGATGCGGCCTCGCCGAATACGGCTTCGACCACCTCGCACCAGCCTTCGCGGCGAAATCGCCGCCCCGTCGCCGTCCGCTTCGCTTCGCTCGCCATCGCCGGCCAACCCCGCCTTCCTCAGTCAAGCGGCTGCCCTCCGCTCCGCGCTTGGGTGCCGCTGGAGTCGTAATTGTAGGGCGCGTCCGTCGATTTTTGTGTCGTCCACGGATTAACACGGATTAACACGGATAAGATTCAATCCGTGAAAATCCGTGAAATCCGTGGATAAATTC
>JAZLMR010000050.1:0-15407 GCA_045598785.1 Kiritimatiellia bacterium | reverse complement strand
ACTCGCCGCGCAGACCGACATCTCGATCCGTCACGCGGGCCTCTCCGAGTTTGACGACTACAAGCGTTCGTTCGTCGCCCGCATGTTCAACATCACGTCCTTCATGATGACCCTGAAGGAACACTTCACGCTGTCCTACAACGCCCGCCACAAGCATTGCGGGACGCTGTGGGAGGGTCGCTACCACTCCCGCGAGTCCAAGCCCGTCTCGTCCGACATGAGCCCGATCCTCGCTTACATCGACTGCAATGCCCCCGAAGCGGTCATCTGCCGCGGTCCGGCGTAATACAAGTGGTGCAGCTTCGCGGCGGCCTGTGAAGGTGACGAGCTGGCGCGTCGCGCCTATCGCTTCGCCTATGGGAATGACGAGGACGAATGGGAGACAGTCGCCGAACTTCACCGCACGGCGATCCGCAAGCGTCTTGGCGAAATCGAGGAGGAACGCCGCACGGGGAATGTCGTCAGCACAATCGCCGCGCTCTTCAGCAAGTGCGAAGAGGAGGATGACGCGGCGGCGGAGAAGGTGAGGGCGGTCGAGGCGCAGATTCCCGACGCCCTGCCCGTCCAGCTGGAACGCGGCGACAGCCGAGTTGCGATGTCTGTTCTTGCCGCGCTGAAGGACGGTGCGAAGAAGCCCGCGCAGCTCCGCGATGCCGTGCAGCTCCGCAACCGGCAGTTCTTCACCAACACCTACCTGAAGCCGATGACGGACGTGGGGCTGATCGAAATGACGATCCCCGAACGCCCCAATTCGTCGCAACAGGCCTATCGCCTGACGGAGAAGGGCTACGCGGCAGTCGCCTGACTGTATCGTTCCCGACTCTATCGTTTGTGCCTGCCCCTCTGAAAGGACCCTCTGAAAGAATGATATAATATCCCCAAAAGGAGTGAGCGAAGAAATGAAGAAGTTCATGCTTGGTGCCTTGTGCTTGACGCTTGGTACAGGGTTGTTTGCGGACGGGCTGGGGCCTGTGCCGTCGGTGCGCGTGAACATCGGGACGGTCGGGAGCGACCGTGTCCTGCATGGTGGCTGCGTGTACGAGGTTACGACGAACTCCACGTTCAAGGGGACGACGGCCGGCGAGAGCGGGCTGATCGTGGCACATGGTGTGACCGCCTACATCCATATCAAGCAGGGCGTGACGTTGACTTGCGAGGGAAAGTCCGGGACGATTTAAAAGATGGTATAATTTGCGCATGAAAAAGCTATTGATGCTTCTGCCCTTGTTTCTCTCAGGCTGTGCCTTGTTGGACGGCATCAGGTACCCCATGCCGGATGCCGCCTACGAAGTGGCGAAGGGGGACAAGGTTGCACATTTCAAGTTTAAAGACGAAAGCATTGAAGGGGCGTACTCGCGCTTCTACCGGCTGTATGACATCTTGAGCGAGCGGTTCGGGTCGGTAGAGATTCGATGGCGAAAGGAAGGCAAGAAGTTCTTTTCGCCCGATCTCTTCGCCCGATGGAAGCAGACGGACGATCATTTGGGCGTCGATCTCTATGTGGAGGACTGGAGCAAGCACCCCGATCAGCGCATGAGAAGTGATAACATCATTCTCGACATCTACATGCGTGACTTCAGGAAGCAAGACGCCCAGACCAAATCCCGCCTCATCAAACAGTATGGCAAAGAGGGCGCAAAGAAACACCTCGACAAAGACGGCAACCTCCTCAAATAAGATTGCTGATCAGCGCGTAAGCGAAACCCAAGTGTTGACGCCGTTCGTCGTGACACTTTGCTCCCAACGGATGGGGACGGTTGCGTGACGGTTGACCGAATCCATCAATTCAGAGCCGATTGAAGAAGGGCCTTCGTCACCGGCTGTTGTGATCGGGAGTTGTCCCTTTTCGACATAGCCATTGCTCCAGACAGTCGCACACCCAATCGTCCCGGATGTGCCGCTGCAATGCCACCACGTCCAGATGCGGCGGTAGCCGTTGCGTGGCTCGTCCTCGACCTTGATCCAACCGGCGTGACTCCCGAACTCACCGATGCAACGGTAGTTTCCATTCGTCCAAAGGTACATCCAAAACGATCCGCCGCCCGTCCCGAAAGAGGAAAGCGGCTCGGAAATGATGACATCCTCGTGACCGTCCTTGTCGAGATCGACAAAGCCGCGATTGCGGGGAATGTATTTGCCTCGGCTGGCGTTCCCGCCGTTTGTGACAACCGAATCGAAGAGATATGCCGCGCTCACCACCTTGCCGGGGTCAAGGAACGAGAGATCGTCGATTACTTCCGGCTTGGTGTGTGAAAGCACCTCCTTCGCCTCGCCGCGAAATGCGACAAGCGTCATCATCAGCAGGGCAATATGGCGTAAGCGAAACATAAGCGAATTATAGCATAATTGCCGCGCTGCAAATCCTGATTGGAAACCCCATGTCGAGCTTCACGACATTTCGCGAAATGTCGTGAAGAAACGAGCGTGGCAGTTTAGCGGGCGGTGAGAAGTTCGTCCCAGTTGGTTGTGGCGCGTTTGGAGAGTTTCGACCGCTTCATCTTCCAAGACGGATAACCGATCCCCTCTGCGGCGGAAAAGACCTTGCCCTTGCCGAGTGTCCGATTGAGAGCGTCGATTGTCTCGTAGAGTTTCGACTTCTCGCGCTTCTCGGTCGGCGCGAAAAGATCGGCCTGATATGCCGCGCCCGCTTTTTCGAGTCCGAAGAACACGATGCCCGACTTGCGGTACTTCGCACCCTGTACGAAAAGTGACGCGATGCCCTCGCGAATCGCTTTCAGCATTTCGTTTGTTGCGTCGGTCGGCTTGTCGAATGTGACCGTATAGCCGTAGAAGGAATTGTCCAAACCACCTCCGTTCTCGAATATCCCAGCCGTCGCCACTTGCGCGTACACATTGCAACCGCTGGCGAGGAGTCCGTGCTTCCGCAACTTGGTCGCCGCCTGTGCGGTGAAACTGGCGATAGATTCCATCAGCGCATCCATCGTCGTCACTTGCTCCCCAAAGGAACGTGAACACGAAACGGAATCGGGGTCGGCGTTGTAGTCCCGCTCCTGATTACATGAAATGCCGCGCAACTCGGTTGCCGTGCGGAGGAGCGTCACGCCACCGACGCGGCGGATTACATCATCGGGCGCGTCCCGTAAATCCTTTGCCGTGAGGATGCGCTCGGCTCGGAGTTTCACCGGCAACCGGCGACCGACACCCCAAACCTCATCCGTCGGCAACTTCGCGAGAATGTCCGTCGGATCATCGGGCATCACGAATACCCCGGTTGGGCTTTTCTTGCCAATGTGATTGGCGATCTTGGCAAGCGTCTTCGTCGGCGCGAATCCGACCCCGCAGGGAATTCCGACCCATTGGAGTATTTGCGCTCGAATCCGTTTGCCGTAGTCAATCAGCCATTCCGTCCTCTTCCCTGTTCCCTCTTCCCTCATCCCTGCCGCCATCGGCGGCCAAATGAACGCTTCATCTATTGAGTATTGCTCGACATCGACGGCGACCGCGGTGGCGGACGGCAATTTGCCGGAAACTGCCGAACCGCGGGAAAAATACATGATGGAGTTCGGCGTCTACGAGCTCAAGCCGCCGCTTTTGAAGACGCCTCCGCCGGCCGCCGGCTTCCATGGCCGCTTTGCCGAGCTGGAGCGAATTGACGCCGACAATGCCGTCGTTTCCGAAGATGGCGGCGAGACTTGGGATACGGAGCATGAGATATGCCTCGCGCGTTCGCATAGTTCGGACCTCGGCTATCCTTCGACGGTGGCGCTGGGCGGCGGCCGGTATTTGACTTTGTATTACCAGCAGTCGGACGTCGATCAGCTGCCGTGCCTGATGGCGACCAAGTGGCGATTGAAATAGCGCGAAAAGTCCGCAGTTTGCTAGCGCACCCCCCCGCACCCGCTGGTTCTGACGATGGCGAGTTGTGGTTGGATATGGTAAAATTCCTTCAACAAACCATAGAGCGGGTCTGAGCTATGAAAATCAAGCATACGATGATGAATTTGCTGGCGCTGTTGTTTTCGGGGCTGGTGATGGCAGGAGTCGCGGGTGCGGCCGACAACGAGGCCCGGGCGACTTATGCCGAGTGCTATCAGGCGATTGATGCTCAGCGGATCAAGTCGCGAATCGCGGATATCTGGAAGCACGAGTTCCAGCAGACGCTGCCGGCTAAGCGCCGCGCGGCCGAACAAGTCGCCGCGTTCATGCGCGAGGACGGCTTCAAGAACGTCGAGCTGATCGAGATTCCCGTCGACGGCCACACTTCGTTTCAGGACAAGAAGATGCCGATCGGCTGGGACGCGACGGTCGGCAAGCTGACCATCACCGATTACGGCAACCCTGACGAAATCGTGGAATTCGCCTCGCCCGAGCAGCGGGTCGGGCCGGTAGTGGCGGACTATCAGGCGCATCCGTTCCACCTGATCAAGGGCTCGGTGGCGACGCCGCCCGGCGGCATCGACGCGGAAGTCGTCACCGAAGCGGCATTCCGCCGCGGGGAGAAGGTGCGCGGCAAGTTCGTCGTGCTGGAGCCGTTGACCTGGCCGCGCTACAATGTGCTGGGCAAGCTGATCGACGCCGGAGTCGCGGGCTTCATCACCGATTTTCTGACCGGGCGCTTTTCGACCCCCGACTGCCTGCAGTGGGTGACCGCCTGCACCGAGACGCACAGCTGGAGCCCCGACGAGGACACCCGTCCGTTCCTCGGCTTCTCGGTGACGCCGCGCGTCGGCACCTATCTGCGCACTTACGCGAACCGCGGCGGGCTCAAGGTGCACGCCGAGTGCGACGGCCGGCGCTATGCCTCGACGGTGCCGTTCATTACGGCGACCATCCCCGGGCGGCGGCCGGAGGAATACTGGCTCATCGCGCACATGTACGAGCCGCTGGCGACGGACGATTCCAACGGCGTGGCGGCGGTGCTGGAAATCGCGCGCATGTTCCTCAAGGGGCCGCAGCCGGAATATACGCTTCGCGTTGGCTTCGGCATCGAGATGTACGGCTATGCCGCCTACACCTCGATGCGCGGCACGCCGCTGAAGGGCGTGCTGGGCGGGCTTAACTGCGATTCGGTGATTTCGGCGCGCGAACACAGCATCCGGCTGGCGCTGTCAGGAACGCCGAGCTGGACGAGCACGATCGCCGATTCGACGCTCGCCGACCTGGTTGGAGCTCCGAATGCGCCGGAAATGCAGCTGGACGTGCCGCGCACTTTTGACGACGATCAGTTCATTTCCGATCCGACGGTCGGGGTGCCGATCGACTGGCCGCTGCGGCGGACTTCCGGCGACAAGTACTGGCACAATTCCGTGCAAAGTCTGGAGATCGTCGATCCGGAGCGGATTCGCCAGGGCACGGCGTTTGCGGCGACGGTGGCGAAGCTGGCGTTGAATCCGACCGCGGCGACTCTGACGCGTTCGGCGCGGCAGGCCGAGGTCAATCTCCGGCAGCTGGCCGATCAGGCGCGCAATGCCGAGGAGTTCGCGCACCTTTCGGCGTTCGAGCGCCGGCGACTGGCGGATTTCGGCCGCGTCCTGCCGGCCGCCGCCGTGGAAGCTGCGCTGGCGACCTTTGACCGGCAGGCGGCGGCGTTGGCGTCGACCTTGAGGAATCGCGCCGTGCCGATTGCGACTTCGCCGATGCGGGAGGCCGCCGAAAGACTGGTGCCGCGCAAGACCTGCGTCGGGTTCCCGCAGGATCTGGTGCGCGTTCCGAAGGCGGAACGGGTGGATCTGATCGGCGAGTACATCTATGGGCCGCTGGTCAACATCGGCATCAACGCCGACGGCAAGAAGACGCTGGCGCGGCTGATCCGCGAGGCGGAATACGAACGGGGCTTCGAGGCCGACGAGGCGACGGTGCGCAAGATTATCGATGACATTCGCTTCCTGGCGAAATGGAGTTATTTTTCATTGGCCGAGGTCGCGCCCAAGTGGATTTGCGGCGGCTATCAGTACGATCTCAACCGGGCGCCGGTTCTGGAAAAGCGCTGGGTGGTCGATTCGGTGCCGGCGCAGGCTTCGTTGCGACTGGCGGTTCAGGGCTGGGCAGAAATCTCGGTGAACGGGCGGCGGGTGGACGACACGGTCATGGCGCCGGTCACCGGGCAGCCGTCGCTGCGCACTTCGCAGCTGATTCGTGACCTTCGGCCGTATCTCAAGCCGGGCACCAACGTGGTTTCGGTGCTGTTGGGTAACGGCTGGCATTGCTGCAAGACCAAGGAGGTCTGGGGCTTCGCGACTGCGACCTGGCACATCGCGCCCATGAACGCCCCGCCGGCCATTCGCGGCGAACTGACGGCTGACGGTCAAGTGGTGTTCGTGACCGATTCGAGCTGGACGGCCTACGATTCGCCGATTGTCTTCAATCAGCTGCGCAACGGCGAATGGTATGATGCGCGGCTGGAGGGCATGCGCGAACACGAGCGGTCGGCGACGGTGAAGTTCTATGAGCCGCTGGTCGCGATTTCGCCCGAGGATGCGGCGCCCTGTCGGCAGTTTGCGCCGCTTAATCCGGTTCGGAGCTTCCCGGCCAAGGGCGGCGGCATCTTCTATGACTTCGGCTCCAATCGCGCCGGATGGTGCGAAATCGAGGTCGTGGGCGCGGCGGGCGCGAAGGTGATCATCGACTATGACGAACTGCTGACGGCCGACAACGACCTTTGCGGGCATGTGAACCTCTTCATGCGCCGTGCCCAGGAGCCGCATCCGAGCCAGCACGACGAGTATACGCTCGCCGGGCGCCGCGAAGGGGAGAAGTGGCATCCGCGCTTCACCTATCACGGTTTCCGCTATGCGCGCGTTCGGACCGAAGGCCCGGTCGAGCTCAAGGCGATTCGGAGCGTCTTCGTTCATTCCGACTTCGCGGCGCGCGGCATGCTGACGATTTCGGACCCGGTCTTCCAGAAGCTGCAGTCGGCGGCCTGCAACAGCTTTCTGTCGAATTTCGTCGGCATCCCGACGGACTGCCCCCACCGGGAGAAGAACGGCTGGACCGGCGATCACAATCTCGCCTGCGAAACCGGCTTCTGGAACTTCGACGCCAAGGCGGGCTATGAGCATTTCCTGCGGATGATGTTCGATTCGCAGCGTTCCGACGGCTCGGTGCCCTGCATCATGCCCTGGACGGAATACTTCGGTTTCCTGTGGGGCAGCGGTCCCGCCTGGGACGGCGTGCTCTTCCAGCTGCCGCGGCAGATTTACCGTTTCTATAGCGACGACTCGCTGGCGCGCGAGGCTTATCCGGCGATGAAGAAGTATCTTAAGTTCATCAACGCCAAGGCGCGGGCGGACGGGCTGGTGGAATACGGGCTTGGCGACTGGTGCTATCCGAAGCAGCTGATGGAGATGCCGCCGCTCTTGCTGACGGACAGCGCCTATGTCTGGTGGTTCCATCGGGAGGCGGCGGAATGGGCGCGGCGATTCGGCGAGCCGGACTTTGCCGCCGAATGTCTGGCGAAGGCGGAGTCGATCAAGGCGGCGTTCAACCGCGAGTTCTACCGGGGCGGTGGCGTCTATGCGGACGATCAGCTCACTTCGCTTGCCGCTCCGCTTTATTTCCGCGGCCTGTGTCAGGACGGCGAGGAGCCGAAGGTGGCCGCGCGGCTCGCCCAGCGTTCGCGCGAGCTTAAGCATCAGGCCTACTTCGGCATTCAGGGCGCCAAGTGGGTGCCGCGGGTGCTGGCGGATTACGGCTATCTCGACGACGCCTACCGGTTCTTCGTGCAGCCGGAGCTTCCCGGCTGGGCCGCCTGGGTGGCGAACGGCGAAGACACGCTGTGGGAAGCGTGGTTCAACAATGATCGCGACGGTTCGCACAATCACATCATGTTCGGCGACTTCTCGGCGTGGGCCTACGAGTATCTGGCCGGCATCAAGATCGCCGCGCCCGGGTTCGCCGATTATGCGGTGAAGCCGTATCTGCCGGCAGGGGTTGATTCGTTTGACATTTCGTATCAGTCGCCGCGTGGCGAAATCCGCGTCATCGCCCGCCGCGACGCCGCCGGCCAGCCGGTTTACGATATTCGGCGTCCGGAGGCTGAAAATCTGGCGCTGGCCAACGGCACGCGTATCAGTGCGCGCCGGTTGAACGGGAAGGTGACGGTCGAACGCTAATGGACAATGTAATCGCCATCGTCGGGATGAGCTGCCGGTTCGCGGGCGTGACTTCGCCGGCGGCGCTGTGGGAGGTGATTCGCGACCGGCGCTCGCTGCTGACGGCGCCCGGTCCCGAGGCGGAGCTGCCGCTCGGGCAGAAGAACGTCTTCGACCGGCCCTATCCGGCGCGCAACGGCCAGCTGGGCGATCTTTTCTCCTGCGTGCCAGCGATGCAGAATTTTCCGCGGCAGGTCAACGCCGGCGAAAACCAGGACCTCTATTTCGCGACCCAGCTGGCCTTTGATGCGCTGTCGGATGCATCCATGAAGCCGCATGCTCGGGAGATGATCCGCGGCTCGGTGCGGCTCGGCTATGCGCCGCCGTTCAATTCGTCGACGGTCAACTGGCTGCAGCATACGGCCTTCCTGGACCAGACCCTGGACATCATCCGCCGCTTCTTTCCGAATGCGCCGGAGGAGCGAATGGACCTTGTGCGGTCCAAGCTGGTGGAGTCGCTGCCGATACCGAACGCCGCTTCGTTTCTGATGGGCACCGGCTATCGGTTCGCTTCCTGGATCGCCCGCGAATGCTCCTTTGGCGGCCTGGCGACCATCATGGACGCCGGCATGCTGACCGGGGCGGCGGTGCTGGCGGGCGCGATGGACGACTTGCGGTCCGGGCGGGCCGACGTTGCGCTGGCGGGCGCCCTGACGCCGCCGCTTAACCGCAACTACATCGAAGGGCTTTCGGGCGAAGTGTGCTTCTCTCAGCGTTCCGAACTGCATCCGTTTGCCGAAGAGCAGGACGGCACGCTGCCGGGCGAGGGCGGGGCGTTTTTCGTGCTGAAGCGCCGCGAGGACGCATTGCGCGACCATGACCGGATCTATGCGCTCGTCAAGGGCGTGGCGATGGGGCATAATCCCGAGCAGGATCCGTCGGAGATCCTTTTGGAGGCGATTGCGCGCGCCGGGGTGCCGGCGACGACCATCGGGCTCATCGAGGCGGACGGCACCGGCATCGCCGCGGCCGAGGCCCGCGAGCTGCAGGCGATTCAGAACATCTGGGGCGCGCACCGGCCGGGCATGCCGCTCGTCGGCGTCGGGTCGGTCAAGGGCAACATCGGGCACACGCTTCGCGCGTCGATGGCGGCCGGGCTGGTCAAGGCGGTGCTGGCGCTTTATCATCGGGTCCTGCCGCCGCAGGTGGCGGCCGAGCGGTCGACAGGCATGGTTTCGACGCTGGCGTCCAGCGCCTACATTCTCAACGAGATCCGGCCGTGGATCACCGGCGACAGCGCGAATCCGCGGCGGGCGGCGGTGATGGGCGCGAATTTCGACGCCGTCAATCCGATCGGCGACACGTCGCAGGCCGGCCGCGCCGCCGCCATCGTCCTGGAAGAGGAGCCGGAGAACCGCACATGATCTGTCTCTTTCTGATTCGGGCGGCGGACGAGCCGAAACTGGTGGCCGAGCTGAAGCGGATCGTGGGCTTCATCGATCGGGTTCCCGAGGTGTCGCTTACGGACATCGCCTACACCTGTTCGCTGTCGCGCGGGCCGAGCACGCTGGCCGTCATCGCCGGCGAACTGTCCGAGCTGCGCGCCCGGCTGATGTCGGCCGCCAGCCGAATCGAGGCGGCGGCCACGCGGCGGCTGCGCGACAAGAGCGGCACCTATTATTTTCGCGATCATCTGCTGGGCGACGGCAGGGGCAAGCTGGCGTTCGTCTATCCCGGCGTGATGAGCTTCTATCCCGACATGCTGCGCGATCTGGCGATCGAGCGCGGGGAATGCCGTGATGCGTTCGACGAACTGGAGGAGGCGCTGGCCGGCAATGCCGAGTTCACGCCGTCGTCCTTCATCTTCCCGCCGGCGCCGCACTATCGCCATGACGCCGACATCTTCGGCTCCGGCGCATATGCGGAGGCGCTGGTTTCGACTTATACGGCCTGCGTGGCGCTGACGCGGCTGCTGGCCGAGTTCGGGCTTAAGCCGGACGGGGTCGTCGGCTTTGCCGGCGGCGATTTGGCGGCGATGATGCTTTCGGGCGCGGCGGGCGCGGCGCCCACGCGGCCCAACCGGGTGAAGGTCATCGGCGACATCTACAGCATCGTGCACAAGGCGGTGAACCACGGGGGGCTGCCTAAGGTGGCCATGATCACCACATTGACGCGCCATCCCGGCGAAATCGACGCGGTGGTGGCGGACTTCCCGCCGGACCAGTTTATGCTGGCGGTCGATTTCTCGCCGCGGCAGAAGACCTTTGCGGTGGCGCCGGAGTTCGAACCGCGGGCGATGGCGGCGTTTGCCGCCGCCGGCGTGCGGGCGATGAAGCTGGATCTGGACCGGCCGTTCAACACGCCGCAGTGCGAGTCGCTGGTGCCGGTCATCCGCAAGTTCGTGGCCGGCTGGATGAATCACGAGCCGGTGTTTGACGTCTATTCGTGCCTCGCGGCGGCCAAGTTGCCGCAGCGGCTCAAGGCCGCCCGGGAAGACACCGCCGGGCGCTGGGCGCGGCCCGTGCGGTTCACGGACACGATTCGCCAGATGTATGCCGACGGCTACCGCGTGTTTCTCGAGGTTGGGCCGCGCGGGCTGATGACGGCGGCGGTCGAGGACACGCTGAAGGGCGAGGAGCACGCGGCGATCGCCCTTAATTCGATTCATCGCCGCGGCAAGTTGCAGGCCCTGCACGCGCTCGGGCAGCTGGCGGCGCTGGGCTCGTCGGTGGACATATCGCCCCTCTATCGGCAGGAAGGGGCGAAACCGGTCGATTTCGATTCGGCGATTTCGCTGGAGGTTCGCAAGGACGCGGAGTTGCGGCTTTCGCGGGCGTTTCCGCGGCTGACGCTGCTGTCGAACGACATGCCGATGCAGGAGTCCATGTTCCCGTCGGAGCCGAAGGGCCGGAGCGGCCGCGCGGGCGCGCGGGCGGCGGCGCAGGCCCGGGACGCGCGCCGGCAGCGGCAGTTTGACTTCGGGGCGAGCAATCCGCTGGTGTCGGATGCGGATGACCTGGAGGCGAGTCCCGGCGTTTCGGTGGAAATCACCAAGACCTTCAAGCTTTCCGAATATCCGTTCATCGGGGACTTCGCGCTCGGCACCAGCCAGCTCAGCTATTCCGATCCCAATCTTCGGGGGCTCGTGCTGCTGTCGTTGCCGGTGGGGGCGGAAATCATGGCCGAGGTGGCGCAAAGGGTGATGCCGAACCGCACCCTGCTGCGGCTGGAGGAATTGCATTGCCGGCGCATGGTCGCCTTTGAGCGCGACGAACTTAAGCTCTTCATCCGGGCCGAGCGGGTGGCGTCCGGTTCGCCTAAGGAGGCGGCCGTCAAGGTGCAGATTCGCGACGATTCGCCGAACAGCGCCTACACCTGGCCGGTGATGGAGGCGACGGTCGTGCTGGGCGATTGCCTGCCGGAGTCGCAGCCGATTGCAGTCGAGCCCCTGTTCCGGCCGCGGACCGTGCATTGGTCGGGGCGCGACATCTATCCGTCGCGGTTGTGTTACGGCAAGCGGCTGCGCGGCATTCAGTTCGTGGAGTCCTGGAGCGAGTTCGGCATCGACTACGAGGTGCAGGTGCCGCTGCTGGCGGGCAATGTGACCTTTACCCGGCTTCCGATGTGGCGGGTGAATCCGCTGCTGCTGGGGATCATCGCCAGCGGCTTTGCCCTCTGGCGCAGCCATGAGCGGTTTACCGGGGCGTTTTCGTTTCCGTTCCGCTTCCGGCGACTGGAGTTCACGGGCATGGTCCCGAAAGAGGGGGCGACGCTCAAGTGCTACATGCGGCTTACGGGCGTGACGCCCAACAGCCATCTCTGCGACATTTCGGTCACTGACGGCAACGGCAAGAAACTGATGACGGTCTACGGCTGGGAGGAGCTCACCGAACGGGTGCCGCCGGAATACCGGGAGCTCATCCTGCAGCCGGCGACGAGCTTCCTGACCGACAAGCTCGGCTGGGACATGATCGGGCGTCCGCCGATTGACGCCGCGACGGCGTTCATCACCGATGTGCCCTACGGCACTTTCGAGCGTAACGAGGAACTGTGGCTGAAGACGCTTTCGCGGATTATCCTGGACGCGCCGGAGCGCAAGGAGTTCGCGGAGATGACCGGCTCGACGGCGCGGCGGACGGAGTGGCTGTTCGGCCGAGTGGCGGCGAAGGAGGCGGTGCGGCGGTTCCTGAAGGACTACTATCACGCGCGCTGGAGCAATGCCGACGTGCGCATCTGGCCGGACGATTACGGCAAGCCGCACGCGCTGGGCGCTTGGAACGACTATCTGTCGACGAAGCTGGACATCGGCATCGCCCATACCGAGAAGTTCGTGGTGGCGGTGGCGGCCGCCAATTCGCATGTCGGCGTGGACGTGGAGTCGGTGAACCGCGACCTTTCCGACGAGTTTGCCGCCGGCGTGTTCAATCCCGAGGAGCTGGAGCTGGCGGTGCAGGGCTCCAGTTCGGCGCAGACCGTCATCAAGTTCTGGTGTGCCAAGGAGGCGGTCTCGAAGGCGCTCGGCACCGGCATCCGCTACAGCCCCAGGGAAATGCGGGTCTGCGACTATCAGCCGGAGACCGGCACGTTGAGCGTCCGGCTGGAGGGCGCCTGGGTGGACGCGTTCAGGAAATTCCGCGGGCGCGACATCGTGGTGACGGTGCGGTCGATGCGCGATCACGCGCTGGCGTTTTGTTTTCTTCCCAATACCATGTTTGACGAGGCATGAGCAAAGTCGAATTTGTCCGCGATCCGTTCGGAGAACTGGGCCACGCGCAGAAGGTGCCGGGGCTGAAGCAGCGTTTCCCGGACCGGGTTCTTATCATGACCACCGATCGCTGCTTTGGGCGCTGCGCGCATTGCACCCGCAAGTGGATTCTCGGGCAGACGCCGGTGGTGGACACGCCGGCGCGGCTGGCGGCCTGCGTTGACTATGTGCGCTCGCATCCGCTCGTTCGCGACGTGCTGCTTTCCGGCGGGGACGTGCTGACGCTGGCCGACCGCGAGGTGATGGCGCTGGTCGACGCCCTGGCCGCGCTGCGGCAGGTGGAGGTGATTCGCATCTGCACGCGCGCGCCGGTCTCGAATCCGAAGCGGCTTACGCTCACGCTGGCGCGGCGGCTGGCGAAGTGCAGGAAGGTGTGGATGAACGTGCACATCAACACGGCCGAGGAAGCGCGGCGGGCGGGGGCGGCGGTGGCGAAGTTTATTGAGCGCGGGATTCCGGTCTCGTCGCAAACGGTGCTGCTCCGCGGCGTCAATGACACGCCGGAAAAGATGCTTGCGCTGCTGCAGGCCCTGTCGGCCAATCGGATTCGCCCCTATTACGTCTTTCAGTGCGACCCGGTCGCGGGGCTGGAGAAGTTCCGGGTTCCGCTGGCGCGGGCGAAGCGCATTGAAAAATACTGTGCCGAGCGGATTGGCGGTCTGGCCTTGCCGCGCTTTGTCGCCGATCTGCCGGCGGCCAGGCGGAAAACCCCGCTGGATTTGCTATAATACGCATTACCGCGCCAGGATGGTGGAATGGCAGACACCAGGGACTTAAAATCCCTTGTCAAGTATTTGACGTGCGGGTTCGAGTCCCGCTCCTGGCACTACGTGCTACCTTGCCTATCTTCGTGTCAGGGTGCCTAAAATATGGGCTGATTGTCGTGTTCTGATGCGCAATTCTATCAAAGCGGTTTTGTCATTGATTATCATGTGCTAAATGTGGCCAAATCGTTGCGGTATGGGCTTGCCGTTGATTTACGGGATGTCATTTGCTATAATTTTCCTGTCAGCCCACAAAAGGATTGATTTGTCGGTTGAAAGTTAAATGCTGATGAGTGCAAAAGAGTGCCTGGAGAAGTTCGGCAATCACTATCAGATTGCCGCGCAGATCAAGTCTGGTAACCTCAGCAAGGTCGCCCCCGGCTTGTATTCGGACGGGACTCGGCATCATGAGGTGGAAATTCTGCAGGCGCGTTATCCGACGGCTGTCGTAACGATGCTGAGCGCCTACTATTATTACGACTTGACCGATAACATCCCGGACAAGTGTCATCTGGCCGTCGAGCGCGGGAGCACGAAGATCTCCGATCCCAATGTCGTTGAGTATTTTGTACCGAAAGGGACTGGGCGGATTGGTGTCGAGAAAGCGATCCTCCAGGGGGTTCCCATGCGAATTTTCGACAAGGAGCGACTGCTGATCGAGACTGTCAGGATGCGGACAAAGATGCCTTATGATCTTTATCATGAGGTGATTGGCAATTTCAGGCAGATAGTCGAAGAACTCTATCCGGCCAAGATGGAGGACTACCTTGACGCATTCCCGAAACGCGAGGTTATTTTCAATGTCATCCGACAGGAGGTTCTGTAAGATGGATTTCGAGCAGGTGCGCAAGAAGTTGATCGCGAAGGGCTACATGACCGATGCCGCAAACGCGAAAATTGCGCATGATGTCGTCTTGGACGCACTCCGCGAGGCCGGATTCCACGATAACGTGACGGTGAAGGGTGGTGTTGTGATGAGCGGGCTCACGAATGTCGTTCGGCGGGCGACGATGGACATGGATGTCGACTTCCTGCGTTATTCGCTTTCGGACACGTCGATCCGGCGTCTTGTGTCCCGCTTGAACCGGGTCTCCAGCTGCAAGATTGCGATTTCTCGACCCATAAAAGCGCTCAAACAGCAGGAATACAAGGGCAAGCGAGTCTATGTTTCCGTCGAGGATGCAAAAGGTTTGAGCATCGAGACAAAAATCGACATTGGCGTGCATACGCGGGAGGAGGTTGAGCAGTCGGAGTTTGGTTTTAGGGTCGTGACGCGAGGCGGAATCGTGCAGCTTCTCGTCAACAACAAGGAGCAGATATTCGTCGAGAAGCTGAAGAGCTTGCTGCGATTCGGGTCTGCTTCCACGCGATTCAAAGACGTCTTCGACATGTATTATCTTTCGAAGCGCATCCGGAAGACGGTTCTGCGAACCTATATGAAACTCTATATCTACGATGATGCCAAAATGAGGGAGAACGATGCCGCGGGCGTCGTTCGGAGGCTTCAGCGTATTTTCACCAATCATCGCTACATGGAGCAACTTGCTGATCCTGTTTATGCATGGATTGACGAGAGCCCTAGTGACGTCGCGGTGCGGCTTGTAGATTTCCTGTCGGGTGTCTGATCGGGGCGACAAGGATGTCAATGGGCAAGAAAGACGGTGAATGAGAAAGCGGGCGTATCTTTTTGACATGGACGGGGTGCTGGTGGACAACTGCCGGTACCATGTGCTGTCGTGGCTGGAATTCGCGAAGCGGCACGGCGGCAAGCTGACCGAGGCGCAGGTTGTCGAATGGATGGGCGCACCGGGGCGTGACTACATTGTC
>JAZLMR010000049.1:0-13193 GCA_045598785.1 Kiritimatiellia bacterium | reverse complement strand
CACTCTCACCGATCAGTATTGCTACATCACGGATCCCGTTCGACTTGCATGCCTAATCCACGCTACCAGCGTTCGTTCTGAGCCAGAATCAAACTCTCAGAAAAAAGAATTTGAGCTTGCTCCACACAAACATTTACTGTTTTCTCAACCATCGACTTTCAAAGAGCGAGCCGCGGGTCGGGGTCACCCCTTTCGCCGCAACGGATGTGTAGTATATCAAAACCGCCGCACCCTGCGCAAGGGGGAAAATGAAAAAAAATTAAGCGGCCCGCGACAACCGGTCGCAGGCCGCCTAATTCCGCCAGATTCGGCGCTTACTTGACAGTCTCGCTCTTGGGGTCGGCGCTCGACTTTTCCGCCGGCTTTTCCTTGGCCTTCACCAGGTCCTTGCGCGTCTTCATCATGTTCTCGGCGGCATAAGACGAAATCGTGAAGATCCACTTGCCGTCATCAAGCCGGAAATAACGGTCCGACCCGTTCTTGACCTGATTGCCCACCGTCGCAACATGAGTGACGGTATTGGAACCGTCCTTCATCGTCACCTGATAGACATGGCCGGTAGCGAACCCGAGTTCGGTCTCGGCGAGCTGGGGATCCACAACCGAGGTGAAGTCCAGATAGGAGAGCGCCGAATCCAGCGAATAGGTCTTGGAGGTGTCCAGTTCCTCGTCGACCTTAAGCCCCGCGAGCTTCCAAACCCCGTTCGTGCCCTTCTCCAGCTCCACCGACTCCTTGCCCTGCCGATAGGCAACCGCCAGGACGTCCGACGAACTGAAGGAGGCGATCCGAGGGTTGCACCAGCTCTTGAAGTCGCCA
This sequence comes from Kiritimatiellia bacterium, assembly GCA_045598785.1. GTDB lineage: Bacteria > Verrucomicrobiota > Kiritimatiellia > RFP12 > UBA1067 > UBA1067. Next base: position 12,377 of record JAZLMR010000049.1, on the reverse strand, counting down.
TCGAACTCTTCGAGCGGCTCCTTCACCAGCACCGTTTCGCCCTTGAACTCCAGATAACGCCCGTCGGCATAGCCGCCGCCGTACATCGCCATTTGCCCAGACGCCTTCTTCTGGTGCTTGTCCCCGAGTTTCAGCTCGGCGAGCGGCTTGCCCGCCGAATCCTTGAGCACGACCGCCGTCGTCGAGCCGGCCTTGCGGCCGCGCGCCACCTGACCGACCTTGAGCTCCGCCAGCTTCATCAGATTCTCGACGATCTTGTTCCGGTCGGCGGGATAACCGTAGGACGATTCCAGCGTCCACCCGTCCGACCCCGCCGCCAGCTTCAACTTGTCGCCGATTTCAATGCGCACCACCCCCGCCAGATTGAGGTCCGGCAGGATGCTGCAGCCGTTCAGTTTCGCCGGCGCGTTTTTCGTGCCGTTGCTGAGCAGCACCGCCGCCCCCCCGAGTACCGCCGCCGTCACGGCCAGACCGACCAGAGATTTGGAATTCATAATCAATACCCTTCCGTTCGCTAGTTATTCCATCTTTTTATCCCCGCTTCCGCAGCCAGCCGCGGAAAAGCCCGAACAGCACCACCAGCATCGGAATGAGCGCAATGTTGACGCACTTGAGCGTCAGCCCCAGCGAATCGATGTCGGCCGTCAGCTCCTTCCGGACGTTCTTCAGCCGCTTGCGCGTGTCGGCCTGGGCCTTGCGCAGCTTGACGATCTCGTCCTGCTGCTCTCGCGAGAGAATGAACCGCTCGTCGGCGCTCTTCTGCTGCTGCAGGGCCTGCAGCCGCTGCTGCGTCATCTGCAGCTCGGCCTCAAAGTCCGCCTGCTGCCGCTGCCACTTGCGCATCGCCTGCGCCTCCAGCTCGTTGACGACGGTGAACGGACGATCCGAGGCGCCGCGCGAACGGACGCCGATCAGCTCCTCACGGCCGGCGAACTGCTCGATCACATTCGAGAACAGCGTCAGGTTGTCATTGATGAGCTGCGGAATCGAGCCGAACGGCGTCTTCATCAGCCGCACGCAGAAGTCGTCGGCCAGGAAGTCGGAATCGGCGAAGATCATGACCGTGCCCTTGCCTTCCGCGACCGCCTTCGACATGTCGTTGGTGCCGTCCGGCCCCTTCGGGAACACCGTCTTGAAGTTGCCCGAAAGCCGCGCCGCCAGCACGCGCTGATGCCCGTCAGGCACCATGTCCTTCACGCCGCCGCCGTACTGGAGCGCCATCCGGTCGACGACGCACGCATTGTCCTTTGAAGTGGTGATGACCGGCGTGAAAGCGAGCTCCATGCCCTTCTTCTCGAACTCCAGCGCGCCCGCAAAGGGGAACATCACGCTGGAAAGCTGCGCCACCAGCAGATCACCGACATCCATGTTCGCCGCCGTCAGCGACAGGAACGCCGGATTCTCCTCGACGCCGCCCTGACCGTTGTTGAGCTTGGTCGCCGCCTCCAGGTCGCCGACGACGCGCGAAGTGTCGAACTTGACGCCCCAGGCGTCAAAGAGCTTGCCCAGCGTGGACGGGCCATCGCCACCCGGCTGCCGCATCATCATCGGATTCTGCTGCTGGCGCTGAGCGAGCATGTCCTTGATGCTGAACGGATCCACACACGCGATCAGCTTGCCGCCGCGCAGCACGAACTGATCAAGGGCGAACAGCGTCGCGTCGGAAAGCTCCTTGGCGTGCAACACCACGAGCGTCGTCACCTCGGGATCGATCTCCTTCGCATCCGCGGCGATCGACCGCACGTCATAGTCCTTCGCCAGCTCGGAAAACGCCGCCCAGCCTTCGGGCGGACGCTGCCCCATCTGCATCATCATCGGGTTCATCTGCCCGCCGAGGACGCCCTCCAGCGAAGTCAAGAGCCCGATCACCGGACGCTCCGGCCACGCCACCCGCGTCACCAGACGCGTCAAGTCGTATTCCAACGTCGACTCGGTGCGCGGCGACAGCACTCCCAGCGTCTGCTCATGATCGCCGCAGACCGCCGTCACGCCGAAGTAAACCGGCGAACCGAAGGGATTGACCGTCTGCGGCTCGATGCCGTAGCGCTGCGCCCACTCTTCCGCATCGGAATCCGGCTTGGGATCGTAAGTCTCCACCACCAGCCGGCCGCCCGAAGCGCGCTCGTACTCCTTCATCAGGTTCTCGACCTGCTGCGCGTAGGTCTTGAGCGCCATCGGCATGTCGGCCGCTGACGAGCTGACGAAATACTTGAAGGTGACATCCTCCTCCAGCTTGGACAGCACCGCCTTCGACCCGTCAGAAAGCGTATAAAGCCGTTCGGCCGTAAAGTCGGCGCGCAGCGGCAGCTTCGCCAAAATGACATCCGCCGCAATCACGCTGATCGCGAGGAATACGAGCGAAAGCACGCCCTTGGAGGCGCCGCGACAGCCGTCGGTCACCGCCTTGCCGGCCGCCAGCGCCAAGACGATCACCCCGAGATAATAGCCGAGGTCCGCCGCGTCCACTACGCCGCGCCGCAGCGCTTCGAAATGGCGGAAGAGCGAGCACGAGGCCAGGCCGTCGACCAACGCCGTCGGCAAGCCCCAGTTGGCGAGCGCCGTCGTCACCGGGTCGAAGCCGATGATCATCAGCAGGAACACCATGGCCAGCGACACGACGAAGCCGACCACGCTGGAACGCGACATGGTCGAGGCGAAGAGGCCGATCGCCGCCGCCGCGCCCGCCATCAGCAGCGAACCGAGATAGCCGCAGAAAACCGCACCCCAGTCCGGCGAGCCGAGGTAGCCGACCGTCAGCACCACCGGGAAGGTAAGCCCCAGCGCAATGGCGATGAACGCCCAGGCGGCCAGAAACTTGCCGACCAGCGCTTCGGTGATCGTCACCGGCAGGGTCAGCAGCAGCTCGGCGGTGCCGTTACGGCGCTCGTCGGCCCAGAGCCCCATCGTCGCCGCCGGCACCAGCAGCAGATAAACCCACGGATGCCAGAAGAAGAACGGCGTCAGATCCGCCTGCCGGCGTTCGTAGAACATCGCCATTCCGAAAGTCAGGAACCCGATCAGCACCAGAAACGCCGTCAGGAACACGTAGGCAACCGGCGAGTCGAAGTAGGACTTGAACTCGCGCTTGAAAACCGCTTTGATGTTTTTCATTGGCAAACCCCTCTGCATCACATGGTAAGGTTGCGGAAGACCACGGCCAGATCGCCCGAAGGATCCTTCGCGCGAAGCTCCGCCGGCGTGCCGTCCGCCTTGATTTCGCCGCCCGCGATGATGATCGCCCGCGAGCAGACGGCGTCGACTTCCTCGAGAATGTGGGTGGAAATGACGATCGCCTTCTCCGCCGCCATCTCCTTGATCATCTCGCGCACCGTGAACTTCTGGTTCGGATCCAACCCGTCGGTAGGTTCGTCCATAATCAGCACGGCGGGATCGTGAATGATCGCCTGCGCGAAGGCCGTGCGCTGACGATAGCCCTTGGACAGGGTGTCGATCGTCTGACGGGCGACCTGGTTGAGCTTGGCCTTTTCAATCACCCGCTCGACGGCGGACTTGACCTCCAGCCCGCGAATCTCGGCGATGAACTTCAGATATTCCTCCACCGTCATCGCCCGATAGCTCGGCGCCGATTCCGGCAGGTAGCCGAGACAGCGCTTGGCCGCAACCGCATCCGTCTCAATGTCGTGACCGCAGATCGACGCCGCGCCCGAGCTCGGCGGCAGAAAGCCAGTGATCATTCGCATGGTCGTCGACTTGCCCGCGCCGTTCGGCCCCAGAAAGCCCAGCACCTCACCCTTCCCGACGGAGAAGGAAATGCCCTTTACCGCTTCGAATTCTCCAAAGCGCTTCTTAAGGTTCTTTACTTCCAGCATAATTCAATATGATTTGTCGTTCGTGTTGAAAAGTTCGGATATTATAGCATAAATGCCAGCCACGTCAAAAGGCGTCGGCCGCATCGCGCACACGCCGATTGCGACTTTCGGCCGCCGCCTTCCGCGCCGCCTCGCGCCGCGCCTCGTTTTCGTCGGCCGCCATCTTGAGCACCGTCTCGTCCCAGCCCGCCAGCACCGTCTCGTAGGTATCGCTGGCGCCGGCGAGGCAAGCCGTCACATACCGCCCCGACCCGAGGTCGAACGCGTAGCACGGGCGGCGGTAACTGCAAAGCCGCGCCCAGGTCTGATAGCGCTTCTCCAGCGCCTCGATCAGATAATGCCGCCGCCAGCGGGCGCCAGGCTCCACCGCCGCCTTGGCGCAGGCGTAGACCTTGGCGACCTTGTGGGTGGTCGGCGTCACGTAGACATAGTAGTCGTCAAAGGCCGCCAGCGGTTTCTTCGGCACGAAATTCGCGCGGAGCAGCGTCGGCTCGTCCGCGTCCTGCACGAAGTTGGTCGACGAGAACTCCTCGCCGAACTTGAGCCCGAGAAACGATTCGGTCGCCGCCGGCGCCTCCGCCGAATCCTCCTGCCGCTGCATCAGCGACTTGAGCGCCGTCTCGCCGACCGGATAGCTCTGGGCATATTCGCTCGTCGAGGTCTCCAGCAGGTTGCCGTCGGTGTCCAGCGTAGTGCGAGTCTCCCGCCGGTGTTCGGTGACTAGACTGCCGTTGGTGGTCACGGTGCATTCGGTGAACGACCGCGAAACGCTCCCGTTGTCATTGGTCACGACCGACGCTTCGGAATTCTTGGTCGTGGCGTCCTTGCGCGCATCGCATGACGAAGCCGCAACTCCGATTACCGCCGCCAGCACCACCGTGCCGGCCGCCAGCGAAAACTTCTGATTAGAATTCATGATGTCGCTCCTTTCCCTTTCGATTGGTTGTCACGAATTATAACCAGCCAATGTTAAGTCTTTGTTAATAGAATGCCCTTTATTTTCGGGGGCGTTGACGCTTTCGGTGGCATTCGGGTGGTATTGAAACGCAGAAAACGCACCCTAGACGCACGAGCAAAGACAAGGAAAATGAACGCGCGGCAAGTTCCCCCCGTCGAGCTTTTTGTTTTCGCCGCCTACCTTCGAGCCTACCGAGAAATTCACCAACTAATTAAAATCCCTGTGCTACGCGATGTCGCATTTACTCTACCGATAGTTGCATTTACTTTGTCCGGCGACCAAATGGCAAAGAGACTCAGGCTCACCCATCCCACTGGGCGGCTTCGACAAACATCGCCATGTAATGCGGCAGGGTCACCTTCTTCCCTGAGACACCCACATTACCACCAGCGAATTTGTATCCGTAGGGAATGTCCGCCGGTTTCAGCAACTTGTCCAGCGAAGCCGTTGCACCCGTCTTCGCCTTGACTTCCACCGGCACGACCCCATCATTCTGTTCAACGACAAACTCCATCTCAACGGCATCCTTGTCGCTTTTGAAATAATAGAGAGGCAGATGATTCCGAACCAGCATGCCGCCAATCAGGTTCTCGTAAATGCCGCCTTTCATCGCCCCCTTGAGCGCACCTGACAGCACCTCGCGCTTGACGAGCGTGCCGTACATCGCCATCAAAAGCCCAATGTCCGCCACATACAGCTTGAACCAGTCCTCGCGCACATAGGCCGAGAGCCCCGGCAGCATCTCCCCCACGAACTCCGCGCGATCCACCATCTTGGCCGCGAGAAGCCACTCCACCGACCCAAGGTACTTTCGCGCCGTACTGCCCTTTTCGACCTCGGAATACTTGAACTTCCGGTTCTCCTTCGCCAGGATCCGGGGAATGGCCCGATAACATTCGACGATTTTCGGAATCTCCGTTGCTTCGGCATACTTGTGGACGTCATCGACATACGCCGCCAGCAGTTTCTCCTGTTCCCGCTGAACCTCACCGAAGTGACGGCTGTCCATGAACTTGCTCACGACGGACGGCATGCCGCCCACGACGATATATTCGCGAAGCAATTCGTGAAGCTTGTCGTTCACGAGGTCCGGCACGATCTCGCGCCGGTCGTAATAGCCCTTCACCGAACCGATGAAACCGTCGTCATACCCCTTCGCCCAGAGATATTCCCGAAACGACAGCGAATGCATCTCCACCTGACGTTCGTAGCCGACTGCAATCGACTTCGGCGGCTTGTGCTTGCGTCCTTTCTTATACTTGAGGCCCAGCAACGACCCTGACGCAATAACATCAATCGTTTCGTCCATCGCCAGGAATTTGAGCGCCGTCCGCGCCGCTGGGCACTCCTGAATCTCATCCAAAAAAATCAGCGTCTTTCTCGGAGGAAAGCGAACGCCCGGATCAATCACCGTTATTCCAGTCTTGATCGTCTCGGCATCAAGATTGCGCTCGAACACCTCCATGTACTCAGGATGATCAATGAAGTTGATCAAGATGCAACTCTCGTACTGCTCGCGGCCGAACTGCTCGATGATATAGGTCTTACCAATCTGACGAGCCCCTTTGACCAAAAGACACTCCTGATGCTTGTTTTCGCGCCATTTCAGCAGGAAATCATAGTATTCGCGTCTAAGTTGCATATTTTTGACACTCATTCAAGACATTGATGCATATTTTTAGATATTGCTTAAATGACAACATGCATATTTTATCATACTCAGGATTCTCTGTCCATCCCACCCCTTTCTGGAGTTTACCCCTGTTGAACCTTCACACCAGTTTCCGCGCCCCCGAACATTCGAACGTTCCAAGCAGCGGACGCGCCGCCATTGGCCTTCAAGGCGCTTCACCTGCGCCCTTCAACCGCGCGGCCGAGTTCTTCCCTCCCGGTTTTACGGCGCAATGTCGGCTGCGGCGACCGCGGTCGTCGCTAGTCGTCCCTCGCGGAAGTCTCCGGCAGCGCCTGCCGCAGAAAGAAGTCTAGCGTCGCTTCGACAGATTGGACAAGCGGCGTCGACGGACGCCAGTCGCAATACTTCTCTGCGTTCTTGATGCTCGGCTTGCGGTGAAGGCAGTCCTGGTAGCCCTTGCCGTAGTACATCGCGTTCTCAACCGACCTGATGCCGGCGAACGCCGGGAACCTGCCGCGAAGCGGATGGCGCTCGAAGCAGGCGGCGAGCGTTTCCGCAAGCTTTCGAATGCTGGCCTCGCCGTCGGGATTGCCGATGTTGATGATCTTGCCGTCGCAACTCCCGTCGCGGTCCCGAACAATCCGGTAGAGGCACTCGACGCCATCGTGCACGTCCGTGAAGCACCGGAGCTGCTCCCCGCCGTCTACAAGCAACAAGGGATCGCCCCGAACGAGATTGAGGATGAACTGCGTAATGACGCGAGCGCTCCCCTGCTTCGCGCCTTCAAGCGTGTCAAGACGCGGACCGATCCAATTAAACGGACGGAACAGCGTGAACTTGAGCCCCTTCGTCCCGTAGGCCCAGATAACGCGGTCGAGCATCTGCTTGATGCAGGAGTAGATCCAGCGCTGGGACGCGATTGGCCCGAGGACGAACTGGGAAGACTCCTCGTCGAAATCGGAATCGCCGCACATCCCGTACACCTCCGAAGTGGACGGAAAGACGATGCGCCTCCCGTATTTGTGGCAGAGCCGGACAACGCGCAGGTTCTGCTCAAAGTCGAGTTCAAACACGCGAAGCGGGTTGCGGGTGTATTCGATCGGCGTCGCAATTGCCGCGAGCGGCACGACCACGTCGCAGCCCCGTACGCACTCTTCCACCCATTCGCGGCAGTCCTCAAGGTCGTCCTTGCGGAAATGAAAGCGCGGATTCCCCATGAGACCCGCGAGGTTCTCCGACCGCAGGTCCGTTCCGTACACCTCGACGTCCCCGTCCGCAAGAAGCCGCTCGCAGAGATGGCTGCCGATGAAGCCGCCCGCGCCAAGGACAAGCACGCGGAACCGCGCGGAACCGGCGGGGGAAACGAGATCGCCGAAACGGCCATCGCGCGTGACGCCCTCGTCCGCGGCGAGTTGCGCCCCGGTGACGACGGTCCCCCGCTCGCCCTGCGCGAGATCGATGCGCAAGGCGTCCCGACCGCAGCCAATGACGAGCGGATCGACCGTGACGACCTCGCCCGGCGCCGCGTGGACGTCCGTGACGACGGTCGCCGACCAAACGAGGATCTTGCGCGGACCGAAGTAGGTGAACGCACCCGGATAGGGATGGGTGACCGCGCGGACGAGGTTGCGGACTCCCGTCGCGGACTTCGCCCAGTCGATCCGTCCGTCCGCGGGATGGCGTCCGCCGTAGTAGCTCGCGCGCGACTCGTCCTGCGGCTTCGCCGCGGCGACCTTGTCCGGAAAATCCGGCAGCGTCTCGTCGAGGAGCGCCTTCGCCGCCTCGACGCACTTCGCCTGGAGGGTGAAAGCCGTGTCATCGTCGGTGATCGGCACCGGACGTTGGGCGACGATGTCACCGTCGTCCGGCCTCGCCGTCATGCGGTGCAGCGTCACCCCCGTCTCGCGTTCGCCGTTCACCAGCACCCAGTTGACGGGACAGCGTCCGCGATAGGCCGGAAGCAGCGAACCGTGGAGATTGAAGCCGCCGAGCGACGGGATGTCGAGAAGTTCCCGCGAGAGCATCTTGCGGTAGTAGAACGAGAAGATCGCGTCCGGCCCGAGCGCGCGGACCCGGGCGACGACCTCGGCGGTGTTCGGATCGTCCGGCGAATGAACGGGAATGCCCAGCTCGGCGGCAACCGTCGCCGCCGAGCGGAAGTACGTGTTCTCGTTCGGATCGTCCACGTGCGTGAACACCGCGGCGACCTTCCACCCCGCACGGACGAGCGCCTCGATGCCGACGCATCCGATGTTGTTGTACGCGAATACGACCGCAGACTTCATTTCCCTGACTCCTTGATGACGCGCTTCCGGGTCGGACCTCCGGTGAAAACCGCGATGGACAGATTGAAGAAAAGGCGAATGAGACTCAGCAGCCCGTACTTCGACTCGCCCGCCGTCCGCTCGGCGTGAGCGACCTCGATCTCGACCGGATGCTCGGCAAAGACCATCGCACGGACGGGGATGAAGCGTGCGCGCGCGGGATCGTCCAAAAGCCGCTCGACGATCCGCCGCGAGTAACCGCGGAGCATGCACCCGTAGTCGTGCATGGGCGCACTGCGGCACGACAGCCGCACGAACAGATTGACCGATGCCGAGGCGAAACGGCGGAAAAGCGTGTCCCTCCGGTCGCGGCGGACGGTTCCGACGACATCTGCGCCCTTTTCAAGCTCGGCAAAGACCCGGCCGATCTCCTCGGGCGGATTCTGCAGGTCGGCGTCCAGGGTCACGAACTGGCGTCCGTGCGCGGCGGCGAATCCGGAGAGGATCGCCGCATGCTGCCCCGCGTTCGACGGCTTGAGCACCGCAACCACCCGTCCCGGATGCTCGCGCGCCGCCGCCGCAATGAGCCGCGGGGAGCCGTCCGAGCTTCCGTCGTCCACGAGCACGAGCTCGGACGTCACGCCGATGCGGTCGAGCTCCTTGAGGACGCGCGTGACGACGGAAGGCAGATTGCCCTCCTCGTCATAAGCCGGCACGACTACCGAAAGATCAATCATTTCCTGACTCCGTAAACCCTGTATTCCGGAGTCTCCTCCGCGACGTCATAGCGCTTGCCGAGCGCACCGGGCGAACGGTAAAGCCCGTCCGCCGAAGTCACAAGGATCGCCTTGACCCTCAGGTCGTCCGCAAGATAATCGGCGTCCTCGGCGCTCGGATTTCCGGCGAAGATCCCCTTCACCCGGCTGAAGCGCCGTTCAAGCTTCCCGCCGTCGTAGAATTCCGAATAGCATTTCGCGAAGACCAGGTCGCCGACCGGCGAACTGCGCTCCGCGTAAAGCGAAAGGAAGAGGTTGGTCGTCTTGTCGGCAGTCTCCACGCCGCCGATGCCGGGGAATCCCGCCGGATTCGACAGCACCAGATCGCGCGGACCGGTGATGCGCCGGACGGTCCGCCAGCCCGGGACCGCCCGGGCAAAGGCCTTATGCTCGCCATCAGCCGTCTTCCGCACATTGAACTCATCGGTCGGGTCCGCGACCGAGAGAACCAGAACGGCGAGGAGGAGCGCACCGCCGAGCCAGGCGCGCCTTCCCCGTCCCAGCAGGCACACCATAAGAACCGACGAAAAGACCGGCAGCAGCTGCTCCGCGGGCTGGATGAACCGCCAGCCGAAGTCATTGCTGTAGAAGGTGGAATGGAGCAGGAGCGGAAAGAGAAACGACAGCAAGGCAAAGCAGGCGAACACCCGCGCCACGCGCGTCCGCGGCAGAACCCGGGGAATCACGATTGCCGCCAGGGCAAGGATGTAGGCCGGCCCCAGTCGCCAGGGGAGAAGGTAGAGGAGGAAATTCAAGGCGACGACAACCCAGCCCGACTTCTCCATCGCGGCGGAATAGCAGGTGTCGGGGCCGAAGGCCAGCGGCGATTCCGCGCCCGTCTGACCCAGCGCAAGGAGGAGAAGGTAACCGAACGCGAGGACCGCGAAAACGGCCACGGCAAGAATCTGCTCCGGAATGTGCCGAAGGAAGTCGCGCCTGAACTGCGGGCGGAACGCGAAGAATCCGAGAAACAGAAGCCCGAGGAAGGCCAGGACGAAGCAGCCGGAGTAGACGGACGTCATCGCGGCGGCGGCGGCGAGGATGCCGATCTGGACGGCATACGGCAGCGCCGAGCGCCGGTCCGGACGGTCCAGCATGCGAATGTAGAGCCAGACGACCGCTAGGATCGCCGTCGCCGCGATGCAATGCTGCGGCGACCAGAGGAGATTGTTCGCGGCATCCCAATAGCAGCGGAATCCCGCACCAGGGAGGCCCGTCACCGCATCGGGGAGGAGGACGCGGAGAACGTTCAGGCTGGACGTGAAGACAAAGAACACCACGGCGAGAACGATCGTCCAACCCTTGCGAGACGACGCGATCAGCCCGGCCATGGCGCCGGTTCCGAGAATGCAGATCGCCGCCGTCGTCACGACCATCGCGATCTCGACGGAAAGGCTTTCCATGCCCGACAGCATCATCAGTTGCGCCGCCCAGGCGTGATAGCCGTAGTAGTAGACCATCGCAACCGGGGCACCGTCGTCCGCAAGCCACGGATTGACCGGCGGCAGACCGTATTCCGCAATCGAGCGGATGATCATGCACTTGACGTGGTCGTACATCGAAGGGACGAAGTAAAGTCCGCCGTCGATCTCGCGCGGCATGAGCATGACGCCGACCAGTCCCATCAGGACGATCAGCACACCGACAAGCGCGCATGCCCTACCTCGCAACGGGAAGAAGATCCGATCGTGTCGCCAGGCGACCCATGCCGCGGCAACCGCCAGCAAGACGAGGGCAAGCGTCCGCGTGAAGCCGACAAGCGGACCGAGCGCAACCGAGACGGCGATCCACGCGGCGCACCCCACGAGCGGACTGAGGAGCGCGAGGGATAGCCGATCCTCCGCCGTCGCCAGCGTACGGGGCAGGAGCGTCATCCCGAGAGCGCCCGTCGCCGCCAGGACGACGGCAATGACCGTCACGAATAGAAGAAAGTCCGTCAACATATCTCTCACCCTCCTGCAACAACAGCCAGCGATCCTTCGCGTCCGGGAACCTCTCCGGACGCGATCCGTCCGTCCGGCAAGGCCGACGGATCGGCGGGCAGGAGATCGCCCGGGGCGGCAAAGCGAACCCCCTCCGCTTCCGCCATTGAAAGGAAATCATCGAACTCCGCGGCGCAAACGCCTCCCTCGACTTCGGCGTGGATGTTCAGAAGCCGCGCGTCGCCGGCGGCGATCAGATCCAGAAGACGGCGGTTGTAATTCAGCCGCGTAACCCCCGCGCGCCCCGCCTGTTCGTCATAGGTCGGGATTCCGACCGGGAGCTGCGGGGTCTTGAGGCGGCGTCCGTCCGCGACGGGCAGGAACGCACCGCCGTTCCCCCGGCAGTCCGAATTGTACTTGAAGGCGAATGCGTCCTTTGCCCGCAGAATCGCATCCGTGCACTTCCATCCCGGTGCGGCCGAACAGTCAGGCGCACGACCGATCAGTCCGGACAGCGTCTCGAAGGCCCTTGTCAAGTGATGCCGCGCCTCGGCCTCGGTCATCCTGTCGGCGGTCGCCTGCCAGCGGTAATGGTCCCAGGCGTGGACGCCGATCTCGTGCCCGGACACAGCCGCCGAACGGATCGACGCGCCGGCATGCTTCGCAATGGACGGACCCGGGCCGAACGTCCCCTTGAAAAGGATGTCCCACCCGTAGAGCCCGGCGGCATCGGTCCGCAGCATCTTCACCAAGAACTTCGGCTTCAGCAGCCGCCAGACGTGCCGCCCCATGTTGTCCGGCCCGACGGAAAAGAAAAACGCCGCCCGGATTCCGCGCCGGTCAAGAATGCGCAGAATCTGCGGCACGCCCTCGCGCGTGCCTTTCAACGTGTCGACGTCAATTCTCAGCCCAAGCGTCATGCGCGACTTTTCAAACTCCCATCAGCATTTTACTACATTATACCAAATATCGCCCTGCTCCGTGTGAAAACCGG